>CAZZAU010000027.1:0-13551 GCA_964652725.1 uncultured Dehalococcoidaceae bacterium
GAGTCCCGGCTCCAAAGTGGTCATCGGGGGTGAAATGCCGGCCGAGATTGTCGGGGAAGGCGGAAATGGCGTCAAGTTGGTCAGGTTCCCGGATGATGGCCTCCTCCACCGTTTCGGCCAAGTCCCGCTGCCCCCCTATATCCACACCTCCCTCTCCCGGCCGGAGCGCTACCAGACTATCTATGCCCGCATCGCCGGCAGCGTGGCCGCGCCCACCGCCGGGTTGCACTTCACGCCGGAACTGCTGGAGAGACTGGAGCGCAGGGGAGTAGACCCGGTGTTCGTCTGTTTACACATCGGGCTGGACACCTTCAGCCCGGTGCGGGAGGCAGACCCGCGCCGGCACCATATCCACCGCGAGTACGGCACCGTAAGCGAGGAGGCCGCCCGCCGGTTGACTGCGGCCAGGAGGGAGGGGCGCAGAATCGTCTGCGTGGGCACCACCGCGGTGCGGCTATTGGAGCACGTGGCGCAGCTGCAGAGCGGAGAAGGGGTGGAGCCCTTCGCCGACTGGGTGGACCTCTATATTCTGCCCGGCCACCGTTTCCGTATGGTGGATGCCATGGTCACCAATTTCCACCTGCCCCGGTCAACGCTGCTCATGCTGGTAACCGCCTTCGGCGGCAGGGAAATCATCAACCGGGCCTATGATGAGGCCGTGCGCGCCCGATATCGCTTTTACAGCTTCGGCGATGCCATGCTGGTGCGATGAGAGAAAAACCCTTCTCTGTCCAATCCGGTGCGTAACCCGGCCATCATTTCAGAATTATGTCTGATGCGGTATAATCAATAGTCATCTAATAAATGGAGGTCTGGAAGTGAAAATCGTCGAAGTCAAAGCCACCCGCTATACTGAGGCCACGGACTGGGTGGACATCGGCAAGGGCTATGAAATTGTGGTGACCGAGGTCCACACCGATGAAGGCATCACCGGCATGAGCTACATTCCGCTCACCATACACGCCTCGGGGGGCATCGGCGATGCTTACACCCTGCTCATCAATCGCAACTTCAATAACCTCATCAAAGGTGAGGACGCCTTTGCCAGCCTGAAAATCTGGGACATGCTGTACAAGCACAGCACCCGCTGGGGTCGGCGTGGCCTGCCGCTGGAGTGCATATCCCTGATAGATATGGCCCTCTGGGACCTCAAGGCCAAGGCGCTGGGCGTGCCTGTGTACAAGCTGCTCGGAGGCCCCGTCAGGGAGCGTATCCCCTGCTATGCCAATACCGCCCACCACCTGAATCCGGACCAGCTGGCCGAGCGGGCCCTGGGCTATGTGCGGCAGGGCTTCACCGCGGTGAAAATCAGAGGCAATGCCCTCTATACCACCACCGAGGAGGCCACCGCCCGCGTCAAAGCCGTCCGCGAGGCGGTGGGGCCTGACATCAAACTGATGGTGGACGTGAACGGCACCTGGGACGTAGAGACCGCTATCCGCATGCTCAAGCTATGGGAACCCTATCACATCTACTGGCTGGAAGAACCGGTGCCTCCCGATGATACCTACGGGTTCGTGCAGGTGCACAAGGTAGCCCGGGAGCTGGGCAACTTCATCGCCACCGGGGAACAGCACGGCACGCTGTACGATTTCCGCCAGCTCATCGAAGCGGATGCCGTGGACATCATCGAGCCTGACGGCGCTTACTGCGGCGGCATCACCGAGTTCTTGCGAATAATAGACCTGGCACGGGCTTACTCCGTCATGGTATCACCCCACGTCCTCCAGCACATGCATATGCACCTTGTGGCCAGCTTCTTGGAAACGATGTGGGTCGAGTTCTTCATGGTGGATAACGAGCTGATGACTTTTCTGCTCCGGCTGTTTCCCGAGCCGAAGGAGGCGCTGCAGCACCGGAACGGGATGCTGGACCTGCCGCAGGCGCCCGGCTTCGGTCTGAAGATGGACCCGGAGCTTGCCGAGCGCTGCAGGGTCAGGGAGAGCTGACCGGAGCCGCCGAAGGCCATATGCCGGAGAAGGAAAGAGGACGGGGCCCGGAGAAATGGTGCCAGAGGGGAAAACATGTAACCCGGGCATCCTTCCGGTTCCGAGGAGCAGGCAGCAAGCCGGACGGCTCTACGACCGCATAAGCAGGGTCTACGGTTTTTTTGCCGGCACTTTCGAGCGGAAGTATGCCGGAAGGGCCGCAGACCGCCTGTGCGTTACGGCGGGTGAGACCGTGCTTGAAGTCGGCTTCGGGCCCGGGTACTCCATGCAACGGCTGGCCGGCGCCGCCGGCAGAACGGGCAGGGCTTGCGGCGTGGATATTTCCGCGGGTATGCTGGAGGTCGCGAGAAGGAGGCTGGAAAGGGCGCGCCTGGCGGACAGGGTGGCGCTGTGCCGCGGGGACGCGACCAGTCTGCCGTACCGCGATGGCAGCTTCGATGCCGCTTTTATGAGCTTCACCCTTGAGCTTTTTGACACCCCCGAAATTCCGGAGGTGCTCGCGGAGGTGGGGAGGGTACTCAAGCCCGGCGGCAGGGTGGCTATGGTTAGCATGTCCAGGGAGAACGGGGGTTCGGTGCTGCTCAGGCTCTATGAATGGGCGCACAGGAAATGGCCGGAGTATTTAGACTGCCGGCCTATCTACCTGGAGCGTGCGTTGCGGGATGCCGGATACCGGATAAGAGACAAGGAAAGAATCAAGATTCTCGGGCTGCCCGGGGAGATTGTTCTGGCGTCGAAAAGAAACGGGCGCTTCACTTGAGGTAGGTGTCGAAGAAGTCGGCCAGCTGGCGGGTAAGCTCATCGCGGGAAGGCCTGATGTTCCCGCCCCTGGCAACGAAACCGTGACCGCTGTTCTCCACTATGACCAGGGTGGCAGTCAGCCGCCGGTATAGTTCCCGTGACTGTTCCACCGGTATCATTTCGTCTGCCTCGCCATGGATGAGCAGGAAGGGCGGGTCATCGCCGGAAACATGCGTGAGCGGGCTGGCCTGAGAGATGACAGGGGAGAGCCGGTCGGCGGTGCCGAAAACGTGCTCCATGTGTGGGGACCTGTCCTTTTCATAGACGGCTGCCAGGTCGGTGGGGCCATAGAAGGATGCCACCGCCTGCACCGGGCAACATTCATCAGCATGACAGATGTCCGCATCGCACCCGGGGCAGCGCCAGTCACCGGTCACCCCCACCAGTGCCGCCAGATGTCCCCCCGCGCTGTCTCCCCATATTCCTATGCGTGCGGCATCTATGCCGTACCGGGCCGCGTTGGTCCTGAGGAAGCAGATGGCACATTTCAGGTCTTCCAGCTGCGCCGGGAACTTGTATTTGGGCGCCAGACGGTAATTGATGGCGGCTACCGCGTAGCCGCGGGCGACCAGTTCCGGTATGTCTTCCTGGCCGGCGCCGGTGGTCTTGTCCCCGGTGTACCAGCCGCCGCCGTGTGCGTACACCAGCACCGGCGCAGCTTCCCCCGCGGACGCAGGAAGGTAGATATCCATCTCCAGCGCCCAGTCACCGTCAGCCTTGTAGACTATGTTCCGCTGCACTGCACCGGAGCCAGCGAACACAGAAGCACATCCGTAGCTTGCCGCAGCTATCAGCGCCATCAGAAGAAGCGCCGCCGTAAACCCTCGCAACAACTCTCTCATAGCCGACCTGCCCGGGCCGTTATTGGTAGTCGCTATTATTATACTCCTGATATGCAAGCAAAAACAGGGTATTTTAGAAGAAAAGACAGGGTATTTATAACCCTGCCCGGGACTGTTCGACCGATGCCCGTTCTCCGGCCATGCGTTAACATAGTAAGTGAAAACACTTGTACAGAGCTTGAGACAGCAGGTGGAAAGACGCGGTGGGGAATACGGTTGAGCCGAACCCTGATGTACAGGAGGTCAAGAAATGTAAGATGCCCGGTGCAGTGTGGAGAAGCGGAACAAGGAAAGCCTGGGAAGCAAAGGACCAAAAACAGAAACGGAGGAGATGGGAATGACTATCAAAAACACAAAGATGCTGGCTGCCCTTCTGCTGGTGGCCGGAATAATCAGCCTGGTACTGGGCGGCGTGTTCGTGGCCCAGGGTATCGACAAACAGAACCTGATTGTGGAAGCGATGCACGAGGAGAAGGTGACCTACGGAGGGGCTGACGGCGCCATAGACGGTATCATTGATACCCCCGCCGAAGCGGCGGTGATGGCCGGCATACTCAAGGAACACCGCATGGAGAATGGTATCTACACGGAGCTGGAGAGGGATGACCCGGCCCGGGAGACCATCCTCAATGCTATGACCATGGAGAACGCGCTGAACCTGGCCCAGATGGGCTTCGGACTCAGCCAGGTGGTCCAGGTTACCGGTCTTTTCATGGGCCTTATGGGGCTGACCCTGGTGGGTAGCTCGGTGTTCGTGTTCCGCGCACAACCGTAACTATCAGTTAGACCCGGGCATGAATGGCCCCGGACTATACGAGTCCGGGGCCTTGCTTTATCCACCCGGTTGCCAGCCGGGCCGTGACTGAGTATACTGGGAGTAGATTAGTACATAGAGGAACCGGCTGCACTAATGGCCAAGATAAGAATACTGGTGGTGGATGACCACGCCATCATGCGGGACGGTATCCGGGCTTTGCTTTCTCTGGATGATAATGTCGAGATTGTGGGTGAGGCCGCCGAAGGAAGAGAAGCCCTGGAAAAGGTACAGGAGCTGGCCCCGGACGTGGTGGTGATGGACATCGGGATGCCCGGCATGGACGGGCTGGAGGCCACGCGGCGAATAGCCAAGAAGTATCCGAGGACCAAAGTGCTGATTCTGACCCAGCATGATAACAGGGAGTACGTGCTCTCCACCATCAAGGCCGGCGCCGCAGGCTATGTGCCCAAGAAGGCGCTCGGCTCGGACCTGGTATCGGCGATACACGCCGTGCATCAGGGGCATTCTTTTCTTTACCCGTCCGCGGCGACGGCGCTGGTGCAGAGTTTCCGGCAATTGCCCGAGGAATCTGACCCCTATGAGAAGCTGACACCCAGGGAGAGAGAGGTGCTCAAGCTTATCGCCGAGGGACGCACCAGCCGCGAGATATCGGAGATGCTGTTCATCAGCCTCAAGACGGTTATGGGGCACCGCACCAAGATTATGGAAAAACTGGACCTGCACAACCGCGCCGGGCTAATCAAGTACGCGATGCGCAAGGGTCTGGTGAGCATGGAGTCCTAGCCGGGTTTTTCCACCTCCAGCGGAATGCTGATATCGATTTCGGTGCCTTTACCGGAGGCCGAGCACAGGGAAAATGTCCCTCCGATAAGCTGGATTCTCTCCTTCATTCCCAGCAAGCCGTAGCCACGCAGTCCCTGTTTGAGGCTCATAGCCTCCCCCGTGTCGAAGCCTTTGCCGTCATCGCGGATATACAGGCCGGCAGCGCTCTTGCTGAGGCTCAGCCGGAGGGTGACTTTACCGGCATGGGCATGCCTGGCGATGTTGTTTACCGCCTCCTGGGCTACTCTGAAGATGGTGCTCTCTAGGTGGCGGGGCAAACGCCGTCTTCTTCCCGCCGTCTTGAAGTCAACCTTTATGCCCGCCGCTTTCAGATTGTTTTCCAGGAGCCAGCGGACGGCTGCCACCAGGCCCAGGTCATCCAGCACCAGAGGATGCAGTTCGTAGATTGCCTTCTGTAACTGCTCCAGGATGCTTAGCGAGAGACCTTCCGCCTTATTTAGTAGCTTGCTGACCCTGGCGGCGTCTGCGGGCAGCATATTCCGCGCCGCTTCCAGATGCGCGGTCAGGCTGGTCACCACCTGGCTGGTCTCGTCGTGGAGGTCCCGGGCGATTTTCTTTCTCTCTTCTTCTCTTAGCGTCTCCAGGTGCGCGGACAGGCTACGCAACTGCTCGTGGGAAGCCGCCAGCAGCTCCTGGGCCTGCTTGCGGTCCGTTATATCGGTGACCATGTGAAAGAAGACCTGTTTGCCCTTCCTGGTGGTGCCTCTGATGGGGTAGACGGCGGAGCAGAGCCAGCGTCCGGAAGCGGAGTCCAGCACTTCCTTCTCTATGGCCCCGCCGCTGGCCACCGCCTCCTCCAGCGGGCAGCCCTCGAACGGCCCCTCCAGGCCGTGTATCACCTTCGGGCAGTACCCGCCTTTGATGGCTTCCGGTTCCACGCCAAGATGTGCCTGCACGGCGCGGTTGGCGCTCAGGATATGGTGCTCTTCGTCCACCAGCAGCACGTAGAAGGGAAGGGCGTCCAGGAGGTCGGAGATATCCGGAGTAAACTCGTCGGCGGCGACGGGTGTTTCCGGCCCGGCCGTTTCGGTGCAGGGGTCTTTCCTTCTCTGTTTCTGTGTCATAATGGTCTGCGGCTGTACAGCAGTACAGGGAAAATTATAGCAGAAACGGGGAAGTTTAGTCCCGCGGCCGAAATGTGCTATATTAACTTATTATAGGAACAGGAATGAGGAAGCCTGATGCGCCAGCAGACTGTGAACGGGCAGACTGAGGAGTGGTGCGGAGAACAGCCGCTGCTTGAATACCGGAATGTCACCGTGTGCCGGAACGGCCGCACGGTGCTGGACGGAGTTACCCTTTGCATCGGTTCCGGGGAGCACGTGGCTGTCCTCGGTCCAAACGGGGCCGGAAAGTCCTTCCTTATCCGTACTATCACGCGGGAGTGCTATCCCCATTCCGGCATCCCCGGCTCTTATGTCCGCATTCTGGGCCGGGAGACCTGGAACGTGTTTGAGCTGCGCAGCCTGCTGGGCATCGTCTCCAGCGATCTTCTGGCAGCCTGCACCCGGAGTTTTACCGCCAGGCAGACCATTTTGTCCGGCTTTTTCAGCAGCATCGGCGTGTGGCGGCACCATCAGGTAACAGCCGGGATGGAGGAGAAGGTGCGGCAGGTGATGGGGCTGATGGAGATTGCGCATCTGGCCGGGCGCAAAATGAATGAAATCTCCACCGGGGAAGCCCGCCGCGTCCTCATCGGCAGGGCGCTGGTGCACGACCCCGCCACACTGCTCCTGGACGAGCCCAGCGCCAGCCTGGACTTTCACGCCGCCGTCTCCCTGCGCAATATCCTGCGCAAGATTGCCGCCGCCGGGACCAGCGTGATAGTGGTGACCCATAACCTCGCTGACGTGCTGCCCGAGGTCAGCCGGGTGGTGTTCCTCAAGGAGGGAAGAATCTTTGCCGATGGCCCCAAGGAGAATTTGCTTATTTCGGCGGCCCTTTCCCGCCTGTTTGATATCCCCCTGGAGGTGGTGAGAAAGGACGGCTACTATCACCTCTGGTAGGCCTCAGGCGAAGCGGGCGATGAGAAACCCGGCCAGGCAGAGGATGGTGATGGGTGGCAGTGCCGGGGTGGGCCTGCCTTTGAGCAGCAGGCGCTGCACCAGGTAAGCGGAGGCCAGCCCCAGCAGGGCAAAACCGGCCACCACCAGGGACCGGCTAAATCCGTAGGCGAAGAATACGGATACTATCAGCAGCAGGGGAAAGCCGATGTCCCCGCCGCCCAGCACCGAGAACTCCTTTTGCTTCTCCTCCTCTTTCTCCTCCGTTTCTTCCATCAGCCCGGCGTTCTTCAGGTTCAGGTTCCAGCCGGATATGGTGCTCGGGATGACGAAGGCAGGCAGTACGTCCACTATCGCCAGCCTCTTCACCATCCACATCATATAGCCGAACCGCACTGCCAGCACGTCATAGACAGAGATGACCGCCATCAGGGTGACCGCGGTCCAGGGAGCCAGGAGCACGCCGAAGACCGTGCCCACTGCGGACAGGGTAACGGTGAGCATCAGGTTGTGCAGCCAGACCCGGGGCACCAGGAACCACAGCAGGCCTGCGGCGACGGCGAGGGGGGCCGCCGCAGGGAGGGGCAGCAGGAGACCCAGCGCGATGAAGGCCCCCCAGGCGAACAGGAACAGGAACAGGAGCTTCAGCACCACTTTCAGGGCTGCCTGCGGTACCAGGAACAGCACCAGGCCGATTATGACCACGGCGGCAAAGAAATAGACCAGGGGCAGACCGGCGGAGACTTCCGGCGGCGTTATCTGCATCTCTTCCAGAAAGGCCTTCTGGCGGAAAGCCAGAAAAAAAGCCAGTACCTGGGCAATTACCAGGATGAAGCCGCCGCCGGCCGCCGGGTGAATGATGATTCTTTTGCTCATGGTCAGCTCGAGCCTATGTCCGTTGTCTCTTTGTTTTCCTTCTGGGCATACTTCTTCTCCGCCCTGGTCAGCAGGTGCTCCAGGTCATCGCCTTTGCCGGCGACTATTAGCACGTCGCTTTCCTTCACCTTTTCGCTCATCCCGGGATTGAGAATGACCTCGTCGTCGCGCTGCAGCAGGACCAGGCTTACGCCCTTTCCGCCCTTCTGGTCGAAGCCGATGTCGGACAGCTTGTGACCGATGAAATGGTGCGGCGCCCAGAGCTTGGTCACCCCGTAGTTCTTCGCCACCGGTATGTACTCTACCACATTCTTTGCTCTTACCAGATACGCCAGCCGGATTCCGGCGTCCATCTCAGGGTACACCACCATATCGGCGCCGATTTTGGTCAGGATGCTGCCGTGGAGCTCGTTATTGGCCCGGGCGATGATATAGGGCACCTCGAACTTCTTCAGCAGTATGGTAGTAAGCACGCTGTTCTCGATGGGGCTGCCGATGGCGACCGCGGCGATGTCAAAAGACCCCGCATCAAGGTCGCGCAGAACATCTTCATCCGTGGTGTCAGCCTGGGCGACCCGGGTAACGTCAGGAGCGACGTCCTGGGTGCGGCGCTCGTTCAGGTCCACTGCCAGCACCTCGTATCCCAGGCGGTTGAGCGCGGTTGCCAGACTGGTGCCGAAGCGTCCCAATCCGATTACCAACACCTGTCTTTTCATATCCTCCTCCTAACCTATTCTTACGGCCTCCCGGGGGTACCGGTAGCTGGCCGGCTTTTCTCTCTGGGTGAGAGAGACGGCCAGGGTCACCGGCCCCAGGCGGCCGATGAATATCATCGCGGTAATGAGCAGCTTGCCCGCTGTAGAAAGCCCGGCGGTAATGCCCGTGGTCAGCCCCACCGTCCCGAAAGCGGACACGGTCTCAAAGAGCAAAGAAAGAAAGTCGGCTTCTTCCGTCAGGGTGAGACAAAACAGGATGAGACCTACGGCACCCAGCGAGAGCAGCAGTATGGCGAAGGCGCGGTGAATCTGCGCTTCGATAAGCTCGCGCCCGAAGACACTGGCGTGAGGTTCGCCCCTGAGGGCGCTCCACAGCGTGGCCACCAGCAGTCCAAGGGTGTTCACCTTGATGCCCCCGGCGGTGGAACCGGTGGCACCGCCGATGAACATCAGTATCATGGTGAAGAACAGCGTGGATGGTGCCATCGTGGAAACATCGATGGTGCTGAAACCCGCCGTCCGCGCTGTAACGGAGTGGAAAAAGGAAGCCAGCAGCTTCCCGGCGGGAGGCATATTCCCCAGGGTGGCCGGATTGAAGGCCTCGGTGAGCAGGGTGAACAGCCAGCCCAGGAGAAGAAGTGCCGCCGTGACAGTGAGGACGATTTTCGAATCCGGGGACACTCTGCCCGGCCCGCGGGCGGCGTAAACGTTGTGCAGGGTAACGAAGCTTATCCCGCCGCTGATGATGAGCACGGCGGTGCCCAGCACCACAACAAAGTCGCCCTGATAATCCTGCATGCTGTGGAAGCTGCCGAAAACATCGAAGCCGGCGTTGTTGAATGCGGAAACGGCATGGAATACGGCGCGCCGCGCCGCGGTGAGGATGGGGACCTGTGCGGCGAAGCGGGCAAAGAAGACCAGAGCGCCCAGGACTTCAGCGATGAGCACGAAGATTCCCATCCTCTTGACCAGGGACAGCAATCCGCCCAGTTGCGGCTGACCGAGGGTTTCGCCGGTGGCCGCCCGCTGCTGTAAACCCACTTTCCGTCCCAGCCCTATGAGGATGAGGGTGGTCCCGGTCATAATGCCGAACCCGCCTGCCTGGATGAGGAGCAGGATTACGCTCTGTCCGAAGTAGCTCCAGTAAGTGCCGGTGTCTACCACCACCAGCCCGGTGACGCAGACCGCCGAGGTGGCGGTAAAGAGCGCATCAATAAAGGGGCTGAACTGGCTGCTGGCAGTGGAGATGGGCAACCAGAGCAGCACCGTGCCCAGTGCAATCAGCGTCAGGAAACCATAGATGAGCGCATAGGGAGTAAGATTTAAGCCCCTCTCCCTCGTTACCAGTGACAGCTTTCTTTCTCTTGTCCTTGGCATCGGAGACCTGTCCGGTTGGTTCCCTGTTACTGTGCCAATTAATAAATTAACATTAACGGCGGCGTAAAGCCAAGAAATAAAATCTGTTCCGGTCCAATTCGAGCATTCGGGGTGGTGCTTGGTAGTAATCCCGGAAATAAAATGTAACGGTTATTTTATTTTTCCGCACTGGATTTTATGACTATTTAATGTAAATCCAGGTAAAGTTTAACTGTGAGGGGCTAAAAAGCCACCATTCAGAATAAATCAGATGAGGAGGTCTCCAGAATGGTAAAGAATGCCAAAATACATGTCACCCTGCCTGTCGTTGACCTGAAGCGTGCCGAGAAGTTCTATCAGGAGGAACTGGGCCTGAAGGTAATAAAGGAAGACCCATCTCCGGGAGCGATAATGGGGATGGACAATGGCGAATACCTTTACCTGTACCAGAGGGCAGCTACCAGGGCTGACCATACTGTGGCCGCGTTTACGGTGGAAGACGTGGAAGGCACGGTCAAGGAGCTCAGAGACAAAGGCGTGGTGTTCGAGGAGTATGACCTGCCTGGCCTCAAGACAGTAAATGGCATCGCCACCCTGGATGGCGTGAAAGGGGCCTGGTTTAAGGACAGCGAGGGCAACATCCTGGCCGTCACCAGTATGTAAGCGCCTTCAGGCTACGGCGCTTTCCACATTGGCCATCAGTTGGTCCGCCAGGACGGCCAGCATGGCGGCGGGCAGAGCGCCTTCAATGATGAAGGCGCTGTTGTTCTGCACCAGGCCGGCCACGATGGGCGAGCCCAGCCCGCCGGCCCCGATTACGGCGCCGATCATGGCGGTGCCTATGTTGATTATCACCGAGATACGCACCCCGGCCAGTATCACTGGCGCCGCCAGGGGCAGTTCCACCCGGAACAGTGCCTGCCAGCGGCTCATACCCATGCCGTATGCCGAGTCGAGGATGTCCGGGGGGGTAGCGCGCAGGCCGGCGATGGTGTTGCGCACCACGGGAAGCAGGCCGTAAAGGAAGAGGGCCACGATGGTGGGCACCAGCCCGAAGCCGAGTACGGGCACCGCCAGGGCCAGCACCGCTACTGGCGGAAAAGTCTGGCCGAGGGAGGTCACGTCATAAGCGATGGGCAGGAAGTTCTGCCCGCTGCGCCGGGTGACCCAGACTCCCAGCGGAATCCCCATCACTATAGTAAGCCCGCTGGAGATGCCTACCAGCCTCATGTGTTCGCCTACCAGCACCGGAAGGCTGGCCCGGGGATGAAGGACATTGCTTTCCCCGGGGAAAAGGAACCGGAGGGCAGTCTCCCACCAGGACGGGTTGGCAATCAGGGCAAGAAATCCGGCCGCGAATATGGTCAGCAGCGCCCAGCGTCTGAACTGCCTGTCCGGTATTTTCATGGTCCCGCCTCCGCCGTGGCCGCCTCCACGTCATGGAGGCGCACCTCGCCGAGCAGCCGTCCTTCTTCATCCACCACCGGCACGCTGCCGAAACCCTGGCCCAGCATGCGGGAAAGGGCCTCCCGCAGCGTGGCGCCAAGGCCCAGGGCCATCTCTGCAACGTTGACCTGGCCCATTTCCTCGCGCACCGTTCTTGCGCCGGACAGGCCGGTGAGGTCGAGCCATCCCCTGAGTTTCTCCGCCTCGTCTACCACCCAGAGCCACCGGCAGCCGCGGCAGACCGTTTCCACCTCTGTCATTGAAGCGTCGATGTTGATGGAGGGCGATGACCTGATGTAGCCGTTGACGCCGATGCGGGACAGGCGCTTGAGCGCCCGGTCTGTGCCCACGAAGTCCCTGACGAACCGGTTGGCCGGGCTGGAGAGTATCGCCTCCGGGGTATCATATTGCACCAGCCTGCCGGCGTCCATTATCAGAATGCGGTCGGCAAGGCGGATGGCCTCATCCAGGTCATGGGTCACCAGGATGATGGTCTTCTTTATCTCCTGCTGGATGCGGATGAACTGAGCCTGCAAACGCTCCCGGGTAAGGGGGTCCACCGCGCCGAAGGGCTCGTCCATGAGCAGGATGGGAGGATCAGCGGCCAGGGCCCGGGCCACCCCCACGCGCTGCGCCTGTCCGCCGGACAGTTCCCGGGGGTACTTGGCCGCCACCTCGCCCGGTTCCAGATTGACCAGGTGCAGCAGCTCCTCAATGCGGCGGTCTATCCGTTTCTTCTCCCAGCGCAGCAGGCGGGGCACCACGGCGATGTTTTCGGCCACGGTCATATGGGGGAAAAGCCCCACGCTCTGGATGGCATAGCCGATGGTGCGGCGCAGCTTCTCCGGCCGGAACTCCCTGGTGTCCAGCCCATTGATGAAGATGCGCCCCGAGCTTGGCTCTATCAGGCGGTTTATCATGCGCAGGGTGGTGGTCTTGCCACACCCCGAGGGGCCGATAAGTACGCACACCTTGCCTTCGTCAACTTCAAAAGAAAGGTCCACGACGGCGGCGATATGGCCGTATTTCTTGGTTACCTTTTCCAGACGTATCATGCCGTCAGAGTCCTTTCGGCGTGGCCGCCCGCATCGCCAGCCTCATCAGGGCGTCAACGGCCACGGCCAGGATGATGATGGGCAGCGCCCCCAGGATAATGAGGTCCGCAGCCGCCTGTCCCAGCCCCTGGAAGACGAACCAACCCAGCCCTCCGGCCCCTATGAGCGCGGCCACAGTGGCCAGGCCTATGGCCTGAACGGAAGCGGTGCGTACTCCCTCCAGCACCAGAGGGGAGGCCAGCGGCATTTCCACCCGGCGGAATATCTGCCCCCGGCTCATACCCATGCCCCTCCCGGCATCTATTACCCCGGGGTCCAGCTGGCGCAGGCCGACATAGGTGTTCCTGATGACGGGCAGGAGCGAGTAGATGACGAGTGCGATAAGGGCCGGGGTCATCCCCACGCCCCGGATGCCGAACTGTCTCAGGACGGGAAAGGTGAAGGAGAGGACGGAAAGGGGTGCGATGAGCAGGCCGAAAAGCGCCAGGCTGGGTATGGTCTGGGTGATGTTGGCGAAATAGAAAATGGGCTTCTCCACCCGGGCGTTCTTCGCTGCCCATACGCCCAGAGGGATGCCGATGGCCGTGGCGGCGCCCACGCTGCCGCCGGAGAGGATGATATGGCGCGCGAACTCTTGCTGGAAGCGGGCCTCTCTTCCCAGGAACTCCTGCATCACCGAGATATCATTAAGCCAGCCGCCGAGCAGCAGCGCCAGGACGGATGCCAGCCCCGCCCAGGAAACGATGTGCCGCCAGAGGCGGTGGCCCCCCAGGCCCTGGCAGGAGGCGAATATGAGCACGTACACGGCGAAGAATGCGATTGGACTATTCACACACCACACATTTATTGACTCCGACCCGGCCAATGGTACGTTGCGTTAGATTCG
>CAZZAU010000028.1:0-13393 GCA_964652725.1 uncultured Dehalococcoidaceae bacterium
GCGGACAGGCTGGAGCGGGCCATTGCCGGCGTCATCGCCGAGGGCAGAACCGTTACCTACGATATGAAACGCGACGGCGGACCGCCGGCGGGCACCGCCGAGGTGGCCGATGCGGTGATGGAGAAACTGGGCTGAGGGAGTAAGGGATATCGTTCCCAGGCTGAGGGAAATCAAGACCGCAGACATCGCCGGGGCGGTGGCCAGGCTGTGCCAGCGGGCCAATGTGGAGCTGGACGAGGAAGTCCTGACCCTGCTGAAGCAGGCCCAGCAGCAGGAAGAGTCCCCGCTGGGCAGGGAGGTGCTGCGGCAGCTTATCGAAAACGCGGAGGTGGCGGCGCACAAGCACCTTCCCCTCTGCCAGGACTGTGGCATGGCGATAATCTTCCTGGAAATCGGCCAGGATGTGCACATTACCGGCGGTGACCTTGCTGCGGCCGTGGCCGAAGGGGTGAAGCAGGGCTATACCCAGGGCTACCTGCGCAAATCGATGGTAGAGAAGCCCTTCTCGGCCAGGAGGAATACCGGAGACAACTCGCCACCCATAGTCCATACCGAAATCGTGCCCGGCGACCATATCAGAGTCATATGCCTGCCTAAAGGGGCCGGCTCGGAGAACATGAGCCGGCTGGCCATGCTCCGCCCCGGCGCGGGCAGGGAGGGGATAATCGAGTTCGCCGTCCGGGCGGTGGAAGAGGCCGGTGGCAACCCCTGTCCCCCGTTGATTATCGGGCTGGGCATCGGCGGCACGGCCGAGACCGCCATGCTACTGGCCAAAAAGGCACTCCTGCGCCCGCCGGGCCGGCCCAGCCCAGACCCGGAGGTAGCCGGCCTGGAGCAGGAGCTTCTGGCGCGTATCAACAACCTGGGCATCGGCCCGATGGGGCTGGGGGGAAGAATAACCGCGCTGGCGGCGCATGCTGAAACCATGCCCACACATATCGCCTGTCTGCCGGTGGCCATCAGCTTCCAGTGCCACAGCGCCAGACACAAAGAGGCCAGACTATGACCGGGGCCGTACATATTACATCGCCCTTGCAGGCGGAAACGGTGCGGGAACTCGCGGCAGGAACGCAGGTGCTCATCTCCGGGACCATCTATACGGCACGCGACGCGGCCCACAAACGCATCGTCGAGGCCCTGGAGAACGGAGAGAAGCTCCCCTTTCCGCTGCGGGGCCAGACCATATACTACACGGGGCCCTCTCCGGCCCGGCCGGGCAGGGTCATCGGCTCAGCCGGCCCCACCACCTCCTCCCGTATGGACATCTATACTCCCCGGTAGCTGCAGGCCGGCCTGCGTGCAATGATAGGCAAGGGAAACCGCGCGGCCGCGGTGCGGGAAGCGTTGCGTAAGTACCGGGCGGTCTACCTGGTAGCCACCGGGGGCGCGGCCGCGCTGCTGGCCGGATGCGTCAGGAAGGCAGAGGTGGTGGCCTACGAGGACCTGGGGACGGAGGCCGTGCGCAAGCTGACCGTGGAGAACTTTCCCGCCATCGTGGCCGACGATATATACGGGAACGGCCTGTTCGAGCAGGAAAGAGCCAAATACCGAAGGGAGGTGGCATAACCCGTGGACTGCATATTCTGTCGCATTGTCGCCGGCGAGGTGCCCAGCGATACCGTATACGAAGATGAGGAAATCAAAGCGTTCCGCGACATACACCCCGCCGCCCCCACCCATATTCTGATTATACCAAAGAGGCACATCCCATCGCTGGCGGAGCTTCCGGATGAAGAGACGCCGCTAATCGGCCGGCTGGCTCTGGTGGCCAACGAACTGGCGCGCCGGGAAGGAGTGGCCGGGAGAGGCTACCGGATTCAGATCAGCAGCGGCAAGGAAGGGGGACAGGTGGTGCCCCACCTCCACATGCACCTCCTGGGCGGACGCAAATTTTCCTCCAAGTTGTGCTAACCGGCTCCGCCCTGCCGTTTCCGGTATTCCATATAGGTGAACAGCCCGGCGATGCTCTTGGAATCGCGCAGCTTGCCGGAGAGTATCAGGTCCGGGACCCCGGCGAGGGGCACCCTGACCACGGAAATGTCGTCGGTATCCTCAGCGAAGAGCCGGCTGGGGACCAGTTCCGTGGCGAGGAAAAGGTGAAGATACTCGGTGCAGTATCCCGGCGCGGAGTAAAAGCCCCCCAGCCTCTTAATCTTTCCGGGCGAATAGCCTATCTCCTCGCGCAGCTCGCGGCGCACGGCCTCCTCCGGCTCCTCCTCTCCGTCTATCCCTCCCGCCGGTATCTCCAGTAGCTCATCTTCCACCGGCTTGCGGTACTGCTTCACCAGCAGCACATTATCCTCGTCATCCATCACCACCATCACCACCACGTCGGCGTGCTGCACTATCTCCCTGGTGGTCTCTCTTCCGCTGCGTAGCCGCACGGTGTCCACCCTGAGCTTGACGGCGCGCCCGTCATAGATAAGCCGGCTGGAGAGCGTTTTTTCCACATCAGACCTTCAGATTGCAGATGAGAGCTACCTCCCCGCAATCAGGGAACTTCGGACACCGGTAGCATTCCGTCCAGACCTTGCGGGGCAGCTCCATCTTGTCTATCTCTCTCAGGCCGAACCTCTGGAAGAAGTCGGGGCGGTAGGTCAGGCAGAAAACGGTGGGAATGCCGAGCTGTGCGGCTTCGTTCAGGCACGCCTCCACCAGCTTGGCGCCGACACCCCGCCCCTGGCTATCCAGGGCAACCGCCACCGATTTTATCTCGGCCAGGTCCGACCATATGACGTGCAGGGCGGCACAGGCTATAACCCGGTCGCCATCCCTGACCACGAAGAAGTCGCGCACATTTTCATAAAGCTCGCTCAGCGAGCGCGGCAGCATCTCGTCGCGCTCGGCGAAGGAGTTGATAAGCTGGTGTATCTGGGGGATATCCTGTATGCGGGCTTTTTCTATCCGGTTCAACTATACTTTACCTCTCAATTTCTGTTCCAGAGTATTGTAGAAAGCTTCGGGGGGGCGGAGGCGCAGGAAGCGGGTGGTGCAGGGGCTTTGCCTCACCGTTATCCGGGCACCGTCGGCGAGGGGCAGGTTTATGTGGCCATCAATGCTCAGCGTTCCCTGATGATGGTGTGACGTAATGATGCGCAGCTCCACGACCGTCCTTTCCGGGAGCACCAGGGGCGGGATGGAGACGAGGTGGGGCACAATGGAGACGAGAAGGAACTCCCCGGCCCGGGGGTAGAGAATGGGGCCGCCGGCGGCAAGAGCATAGCCGGTGCTGCCGGTAGCGCTGGCTGCAACCATTCCATCGGCTCGATACGTGGTCAGGTGGTTCCCGTCCAGACTCACCTCGATGCGCACCAGGCGGGCCACCTCACCCCGCGCAACCACCACGTCATTGAGAGCGTCAAAGGTCATTCCATCCAGCTCCGCCCTGAGCATGGCACGTTCATCTATCCAGCCGGAGCCATCAAGCAGCGCAGGCAGCCGTTCCGCCACCTCATCTGCGGCCAGCTCCGTCATAAAGCCCAGGTTGCCCATATTTACCCCGGTAATCGGGATGTTTTGGGAGATGGCAGCCTGCGCCGAGCGCAGTATGGTGCCGTCCCCGCCGACGCTGAGAAGCAGGTCCGTCCCGTCCGTCTGCGCCCGGGCCTTCTCCGTATCCCAGGCCGAGCACAGCCAGACCGCCACACCGCGGGCGGTTAACAGCGCCTCCAGCTCTGCAGACTTGCGTCGGGCGGCGTCCACCAGAGGATGATAAAGTATGCCTATCTTCTTCACCGTACGTTCTTCTCCAAAGCCGGGTACAAGCGACTTCGAGGGGGATAAAGCAAGTGTAGCAATTATGTTCTGAAAGTGTCAAGCTGGAGACGAGCGGGGACGCCGGGCAGCCGTTGGAGGTCAGCGGTCCGCCGTGATATACTGGTTCCAGATTGGGAGAAGCATGATCGGACAGCGAAGAAAAGCGCGCGCCATCGCCCTGCAGGCACTTTACGAGGCGGATGTCGCCGGACACGAAGCGGAAGCAGTGACGGAAAGGCTGGTGGGGAAGGCGGAGCTGACGGAAGAGAACGGCGCTTTCGTCCGCGAACTGGTAGCCGGCACGCTCAGGCGGCGGGAAGAAATAGACCGGCATATCCGGAGGTTTGCTCCCGCCTGGCCGGTGGAGCAGCTGCCGGCCATAGACCGCAACATCCTGCGACTTGCAATCTTCGAGGTTTTATTTGATAATAGGGTATCAGTGAGCGTGGCCATCAACGAGGCCGTGGAGCTGGCCAAGAAATTCGGCAGCGATAGCTCTCCAAAGTTTGTTAACGGCGTTCTGGGCTCGGTGAGCTCGCTGGCGAGAGGGCGAGATACATAAAGGGAGGTAAGAAGGTGGCGACCATTTTCGAGAGAATCAAACCGTTAGTCGTGGAGCAGCTGGGCGTGGAGGAAGCGAAGGTAGTGCCCGGCGCCAGTTTTGTGGAAGACCTGGGAGCGGATTCTCTGGACCTGGTCGAACTGATAATGTCCCTGGAAGAGGAGTTCAGCACCCCGTCCCGGAAAATCGAAATTCCGGACGAAGATGCTGAGAAGATAGTCACCATTCAGGATGCCATAGATTATCTCAAAGACCTGGGGGCGCAGGACAGCTAGGTCTTCCGCCGGTGCAAAAGAATAGCCCCGGTGCGCCACTGCGCCGGGGCCGGGCTTCCTGGGGGGCAACCGCCCCCCTGTACTACCCTCAACCGACAGAGCACTGCTCCGTCATGTCCCATTTCTCGTCCATTATAGCGGACACCACCTCTCCCCGCTCCACGTGGATTACAGCCTGGTGCGGCGTGATTACCTGGGCCAGTACCTGTCCGGTACGGTCGCCGTAGCCGGCGTGCCGGCTCTCAAACTCGAAGACGAAGCCCCAGGCATGCTCGATATCCGGATAGAGTACCTCCTTCAGCTTAAGGGTTTCCGCTATACCATCGAAAGCGAAGGTGGGACTGTTCCTGACAAACTCCTCGGCGATCTGCCGGCTCATCTCCTCGGTTACCAGTTGGAAAGTGCTGGTCTCGTTAACCGTGCCGTCGGCTTTCACCGCGCCTTCCCAGTGCCAGCCCTGCTGGTCGGTTACGGTAACCTGGTACACGGTGAGGTCAGGGCACACTACGGCATAGGAAACCGTCACTGCCCAATCATCAGTGGTAAAGGATTTGGATGCGAAGGCCCACCACTCTCCTGTCCTTTTCCTGCCAGACGAGGCCCGCACCCGGGGCATTGTCTCCGTACTTTTCTCTCAGGTAATCCAGAGCGGCGTCAAGGGCGGCGGGGGCATCCAGCACCTCTATAACGGGCGATGGGGCGGGAGAAGGAGACGGGCCCGGCGGTGGTGCGGGTGTGGGGTTCGGAGATGGCTCCGGCACTGTGGTGCATGCTCCGGCAAGTAAAGCAAAGACAGCCAGAATAGCGCCCAGATAGAAGGCTTTGGCTTTCAACATAGGGGATTCTTCCTCGGTTCTCCTTCTGTAAATTTCTTTTCGTATAGTATAACGAAAATAACCGCGGTCAGTTAGCCTGGAAGGAATAATTAAGGAAGGCCGACCCGTACGGGTCGGCCTCATAACTTGAGCAGCCAGCCAAAATGGAAAGCCCGTTCACAGCAAAGGTTGTTCAGAAATAGGTGAAGGGGCAACAAACAACCTGTCTCAGCAGACGTCTTTTATGGCGAACTCCAGCCCCAGCTCGGTCAGTTTCTCCCGCGTGGGGTTGCCCGTCTTCAGGTCCCAGCCCCGGTAGGTATAGTAATCGTCTTTGAGCCTCTCCAGGGTATCCTTCGGGATGTGGCTGCCCTTCATCGGCCCCTCCGGAACCGGCTCTTCCATGAACCTGACCGGGAGCCGGTCATCCTCGCGGGTGAAGCCCTCCCTGGCCGAGAAACAGCGGATCATGTTCCACTGCCTTTCCGCTATCTTCCTGGCCTGCTCATAGTTCAGGTCCCAGCCGGTAACGGAGTTCAACGCTTCGATGGTGTTATCGCTTATCTTCATCGGCCCCCAGATGGGCTCGCCCAGGTGGCAGAGCAGCATAGAATCACACAGGATGAGCCAGTGGTTTACCTCGGCGGCCAGGGCGCCTTTGCCTTCCAGCACCTTGCGGTCCACCAGGCCGCTTTTTTCGGCGGTGGGCCGGATATCATGGTGGCTGCCTCCTCTGGGGCCAGTGGCATAGCCCACGGCGGCGGCGGGGAAGGGGCGGCAGGTATGGCCCGGCCATTCCACGCCCTTGTTCTCTATGGTAAACCTGTAAGTATCCTGGCCCACAATTTTGGCCGCCTCCCTGGTGCCCCTGGCCAGCAGCGCGCCCAGCCCTTCACGCTTGCCGATTTTTTCAATCATTGCCAGCATGCCGTCGGCGTTGCCGAATTTGAGGTCGATGCCGTCGGTATCCTTCTGAGTGAATATACCTTTCTCGTAGCATTCCATAGCCCAGCTGATGCACAGCGCCGTAGAAATGATGTCTATGCCGTAAAGATCGCAAAGCTCATCGGCCTTGCACAGAGCTTCGATGTCATCCACCTCGCAGATGCTGCCAAAACCGTAGATGGTCTCATAGTCCACGCCGTTGATGACTGACTCGTAGGGACCTTCGGGCACCACGCTGTACTTGGTGCAGTTGATGGAGCAGGCGAAGCAGGCGCGGTGGCCCTTGACCACTTTTTCCCTCATCACCTCGCCGGTGATGTCCTTCATTCCCTTGAAGGTCTCGGTCTGCCAGTTGCGGGTGGGCAGGATACCTCCCTCGTTCATAGCGGCCACGTTTCTGGGGGTGCCGTAGTCGGAGAGCCCTTTGACGGCCGGAGAGGTGGCCACCAGCTGGTTAAGCCTTACCGAAGTGTTGTAGACCTGCAAAACGTTGGGCACTCTCACCCCGCCCGTGCCCCTGACGGCGATGGCCTTGAGCAACTTGGATCCCATTACCGCCCCCATACCACCCCGGCCGGCGGCCCGGATATCGCACAGTATCATTGCATAGGGAGCCTTCTCTTCGCCAGCCTCGCCGATGGTGGCGATGTGTATCTCCTCATCGCCGATTTCCCGCCGCAGGATTTCCTGCGCCTCGAACGGGTCTTTGCCCCACAGGTGGGCGGCGTCCCTGATTTCAACCCTGTCATCGTCTATCCAGATATAGACCGGTTTTTCGGACTGTCCTTCGATAATCAGGCCGTCGTAGCCGGCGAACTTGAGCTCCGGCCCCAGATAGCCGCCGAAGATACTGTGAAAGAACGACCCCGTATAGGGGGACTTAGCGCAGAAGGAAGAGCGGGAGGCAGCCGGAATCAAGGTGCCGTTGACGGGGCCGGTCATCATCACCAGCTTGTTCTGCGGTCCCAGGGGGTCTATTCTGGCGGGAAGCTCTTCATAGAGGATACGGGCGGACAGGCCCACCCCGCCCACGAAGTCCCTGGCCCACTCTTCTTTAAGCGGTTCTTTGCTGATGGCCCCGTTGCCCAGATTCACCCTGAGCAACTGACCGATGTAGCCGCCGTATTTGAACCCGTTGCTCGCCATAGTTAGCCTCCTCCGATGGGGAAAATGAGGGCCAGCTCATCCCCGTCTTTGATTTTCCTGTCCATATCCGCTGTGGAGCGGACCATATCATCGTTCAGTCTGATAAGGAAGGGGGCAATCTCCCCGCTACCGGGGTCCCAGAGCCTCTCTTTGAAGCGCCGGCTGTACCTGCGCAGCAGCTCATCGAAAAGGGCGCCTACCGTTGCGGGGTCTTTCACTTCCACCTCCACGGTCTCCGCACCAAGCACCTCCCGGATTACGGAGAACGTCTTTACCTTTACCCTGGCCACCTTACCTCTCCACCTTGCGTACAGACTCCAGCCACTCCCGGGCGATGCTTTTCGCCTCCGAGACTGCGGGCCGGTGCGGTTTGCTCTCCATCTCTTTCCACTCGATGGCTCCGGGGAGGCAGAACTGGGTGCAGGCGGGATTGCCGAAGCAGTAGTCACAGGTATCGAGAATCACCGGCACCGGAATCTCCGGGATGTCCACCAGGCAGACCTTTATTCTGGAATCCCGGGGATTGAAGACACCTGTCTTGACCGCCGAGCAAGCCAGTTCACATAGCTTGCAGCCGGTGCAGCGTTCCATGTGTACCTCGATATGCTTTTCCAAGGCCAGACCTCCTTGTTCTTCGTTATTCTCCGTTTTCTTCCCGCTGCGTCGCCATGAGGGTTTGCAGGGCATCCTCCTTGGACTGCCTGATATGTTCCCGCATGGTCCTCTCGCACAGGTCTGCATCCTGCAAGCGCAGTGCTAGCAGCAGCCGGCGGTGGCCGTCAATAGTCCTCCTGGCGCCCTCCGGCGTCTGGAGGGTCTCCTTGCGGTAGCGAAGCACCTGCTTTCTCATATCGACAATCATCCGGTAGAGCCGCGCCGAGTCTGCGACCACCTGGTGCAGGATGTCGTGAAAGCGGGTGTTCCAGCGGAAGACCTCGTTCATCCGGCCGGCCCCCAGCGCCGCCTCGGCTTTTTCCACGCATTCTTCCAGCCGCCGGGTGATAGAGTCGGTGATTTTCCCCGATATCACCCTCAAAGCGTACCCCTCCAGAATGGCCCTTATCTCAAACAGCTCCTCTATTTCCTCTCTGGACTGACGGGAGACTATGAAGCCCCTTCGCTGATAGAGCTGGACGAGGCCCTCGGCCTCCAGCCGGGATAGGGCTTCCCGCACCGGGGTGCGGCTTACTCCCAGCCGCTCCGCCAGGTGCTCTTCGGTCAGGCGCTCCTCCGGGCTGAAGAGACCGGAAAGAATGGCGGCCTTGATGTCCTGATAGACCCGCTTTCCGGCGGGAATGGTCTTTTCTTCAGTGCGACTGCGCATCGAAGTTATTGTATACAAAACAGAGCGGAGTTGTCAAGACAGCCCGGACAGAGGCCCTCGCTTCAGCATCCCGACTGCGGGCATTGTATACAATAGTATTTCTTTTTCATCGGGGAGTGTCCTTCTGCGGGCCAAAAAAAAGGGGGGCGTAAAACGTCCCCCCTTGCGCGTCCCGAGGAGTGAAGTTTACTTCTTAAGCTCCATGGGCTTGTTATGGCATGTAGCATTTACCTCACATTCGACGCCGCAGGTGCCGGACTCACATGCTTTTGTCACGGTGAGCTCTACCTCGCAATCCTTCTCCGCGCAAACAAGCACATCACCTTTCTTGACTTTCACTTTACTTACCTCCTATTAGTTTGAGATAAACCATTTTATTCCTTTCTTTATTGCAAAGTCATAAAATATGAAATGAAGAAATTACAGAATCGTGACATTTCATCCTTCTGCGGGCAAAAAGGAAGGGGGGCGTGAAACGCCCCCCTGTTCATTCCGAGAAAAAAGCCTGCTCTACTCTACTTCCACGGTCAGCGTAAAAGTCCACTCCTGCTTCGTCCCGCCTTCCCAGGGCTGACTGTACTCCATGGATATAACGGTCTCACCCGCCTGAAGGGCCTTGAAGACCCACACTTCCTCGCCGGGGGCCCCTGCCTGGTCTCCCTGGGGAGGGACGTACCCGCGGCTGACCTCCTCCAGCACGGCCGCGTCATCTATCTGCGCTTCTGTCCACTGAAAGCCGGTGCCGGGGTTCGAGCAGAGGCTGATGCTGAACTCCTCGCCTGCGGCCACTTCGATTTCCCTCTGGATATGCTTCTCTCCGGCAAACTCATCGCAGGAAATATCCAGACCGGCACTTCTCTCGCCCTCTTCCGCTTCCTTGATTTCCACCTCCGAAGCCTGAATGAGGCCATCCACTTTCGTGCCTTCAATCTCCGCCAGCAGCCCGATGCCTGGCTCGCCTTCTATTTCGGCATCGGTAACGTTCACCGTCCAGCTTTGTTCATCGGTGCGTACCGTCCAGACAGCCCCATCCATAGTCTCTATGATGCCCTCGATCTCCGCTTCCTGACCGTTGTTCTCCCGTTCTTCATCATCTTCCTCGTCCTCTTTCCGCTCGCGGTCCACTTCCTTAAACTGTTTATCGGCTCCGCTGTCCGCTATCTGGGGCTTGAGGATATACATCCCGCTCTTCCCCGCCTTTATCACCGTGATGTCATAGACGAACGAGGTTATCCCATCTTCGCCGACGGTGAAGGGTTTGGATATCTGCAGTTTTCCGCTGGGCAGCTTGACATTTGCGGTCTCATTTTCCGTGGCGTTGTCCGAGGCCCCTTTCAGAATACCTTCCACATCGCTGACATAGATGAAGACCTTGGAATAGTCGCCGGGAGTGATATTGCCGCTCCAGATTTCCAGGGCGTTGTCTCCTACCAGCGGCTTCAGGTCTACTTTCGTCACGTCGGGCGTAACTTCAGTCCAGTTCCCTGACTCCCCACCTTGCCGGAAGCCGATTTCGGAGATGGTCACATAGAGGTGCTCAAAGTCATCGATTGCGTTTGGCTCATCGCTGATAAGAAAGCGGAAGTTGGCCTCCGGCGCCACGGGTGGCGCCGGCGCAGGTGCCTCCGCTACGCAGGCGCTGCCGACCAGCGCCAGCAGGACAACCAGGATGAGAGCGGCATAGAGCTTGGGTTTGGACATTGTCTTCCTCCTCCAGGATTCTTTCTATAATTGAAAACGAACAAGCAGGAGATTTGTTAGCATTTTTCGCCAAGAAAATTTGCCGGGGGAACTCTGGCGTCGGGCGGGGGAAAAATGGCCGGAGAGATTCAGGTCAGCGGCACGCCACAGACGCATTACCGGATTCCGTTGCGGCTGCTCTTACCTTTTCCAGGCATACCGAGCCGTCCGGCTGAATACTGCCCTTGAACAGGAGCAGCCCCCGGTTCCGGGACAGGTCACGGTAGCTGCTGACGGCCAGGTTCTGTTCCCGGGATGCGGCACGGTCATAAATGTAGATGCAGTCCACAGGGAAACCGCCGGCGGAGAGCCTGCACCGCACATATCCCAGCCGGAGCAGGTCCCCGGGCTGCAGATGGTATCTCGCCTCCAGCACGTCCAGCACCCGGGAAGGCCAGCGCCTGGAATCCCGTCCTTCCCCGACACCTTTCAGCGATTTTACCAGGTTCAGCAATAGCTTGCGTTTCAAGGCTCCACCCACTCGCAGAAAGCTAGGCCAGAAGCATCTGAGCCGCCCGGGCCCTGCGCCGCTTCAGTCGCGGGGACACCGGCCGGGAACCCAGAAGCAGGACCTCGGTGCCGTGGCGCGCGCAGGAATCATAAAAGGCCTGCCAGTGCCCCGTCTCGGCAAGTTTCTCCTGCAAGGATTTGGGGATGGCGATCAAAGGAACGGTATAAGTGTTCATCTCGTTACCCTGTAGCGATATTTCTTACATTATATAACGTATACCCTGCCCGATTGGTTAGTTTTGCCGTCGGCCGGGGCCAAAAATTTACATAAATATTCTCACGCAACAAATACAGGAAGGCAATAGTATTATAGTCCTACCCCGGCATAGTACTGACGGATGGGGCAAGATTTGAAGGGGTCCCGAAGGGGCAAATCCACCTAACAAATTCTTACTTCTAAAATCCCTCCCCGGCTTCCTTTCATAAAGGAAGACGACCGGCCAGAGCGCCCCTGTCAACCTGACCGCTGCCCGCAGGCACACGCCACGCCGTGTCCGCGCATCAGGGCAACCGGCGGAGGTTTGACGCTGTATGCGATGTCAGGCATAATACCACTGGGGTCAAGCTCGGCGTTATCTCAAGCGTCCTCCCAGTTCTTGCCTTCAGGCGCCTGTAGCTCAGCGGATAGAGCACCGGTCTTCGGAACCGGGGGTCGTGGGTTCGAATCCCTCCAGGCGCGCCACTGTTTGAAGCTAAGAAGCCCCTTACGGAAACAATGGTGGGGGCTTTTCTGGTTAAATGCCACTAATTGAGTTCAGGTATAGCTTGCTTTTGCAGGACAATCCACTACAGACTGGGAACATGAGCTAATTCACGGGCTGACGGACTTTAAGCAAAGGCTGGATTACATGAACTGGCGATTAGTGGGCGCTACACTTAGCGCTATACGGGTGGGTATTCCTGTCAAAGAACCCACGGTTACGGCACGGTGAAAAAACCGGCGAGGGTCACGCCTATAACAGAAGCTATACGTTCCAATGACGCAATGGAAGGGGAAGCAATCCCGTTCTCCACCGGTGCGATAAAGCTGGGTGAGAAGCCTGCTATGGAAGCCAGCGTCCGTACCGACATGCTAAGAGCGTAAGAAAGTACTGAACACCAGTCAATTAAGCACGTTCGGCCTTCGTGGTTCTCTGCGGTGGGTGCGCGAGTAAAGCAGCGACGGCGCACAGAGTAGGCAATGCGAGCAGAAACATGATGGCTGAGGAGTAACTGCCCGTAATATCGTATATCAAGCCGAACGGCAATGGCCCTAACGCAGAAAATGCCACCATACCAACTGTGGACGCCCCGCGTATGCTGCCCAGATGCAAGCGGCCGTAGTAGTTGGGCCAGATAACAGCGATAGCATTCATATTGAACCCGCTGCTAACTCCTACCATTGCCCCGTAAAAGAAAGCCTGCCACGTTGACGCGATGAGAAAAGTCCAAAGCATTGTTAATGCCAAGAGTCCTTGCCCCAGAGCCAGCAGATGACGGTTGGAAAACCTGTCTGTCAAGAAACCGGCCATAAATATACCCAATATTTGCGCCGGAGCTATAATCCCGAACACCGAGGCAGCTATCGCTGAAGATATTCCTTTGGTGGCTAGAAGTGAAACCTGATGGAACATAAGGGCGGTGGTTATTAATGATGGCGCCGAACAAGCAAACATTAGCAGCCAGAAGGTGCGCGTCCGCAAGGCTTCCTCCAGAGAAAGATTAAACTCAGGGGGAATATCCATGTTCCCACTATCAATCCGGCTTTCCTTCGTTATGGGCTTGCCATCGGGCTGTAGCCTGACCGCTTCAGGGCTCCTGCGGACAAGAAGCGCCGCAGGAAGCAACAGAACGCCCCAGATGATGAAAGCAAGTATCAGCCAGGCATTCCTCCAGCCATTACTGGCAATGAGTTTATGTATCAGTATGGGGAACGCTGCCCCGCTGACGGCACCACCCAGAGTTCCGATGGCGGTTGCTCTGCCCCTTAGACGAACAAACCACAAGGCAATCAAAGTGATGGGTATCAGCGTTAAAGAGCCTTGCCCCAGGATTCTTATGAAGGTAAAGCCGATATATAGCTCCAGGGGATTATCTGCTGAACTCATCCAGACAGCGGCAAACCCAAATAGGAGGCAGGCTGCCGTCATCATAATTCGGGCACCGTACCTGTCCAGTAAACGCCCTACGAATATCATAACGGCTCCTGCCGTCAGAGAACCAGCCGTGTATAAGCCAGCTACCATGCTCCTTGACCAGCCCGTATCCGCGATAATGGGATCAACAAATATGGAAATGGAGTAGGTCTGCCCCGGCCCCGATATAAAGATAGCGAGGGCGC
>CAZZAU010000029.1:0-13227 GCA_964652725.1 uncultured Dehalococcoidaceae bacterium
TTTTGAGGTTGTTGCGAAAAAAGAGGTAAAGTTTGCGGGGCAGCGGCAGGGGAGGGGGGTCTGGACAGGGCCGGCGGGGGCGACACCGTCATCTCGGCAAAGCTGTTCCACTCCTGACAGTCAGGGCAGCGCCCCAACCATTTGAGGCTCTCTTTGCCGCATTGCTGGCAGATGAAGACAATCTTGCGCTCGGAGCGGCTCATACACAGAATTTACCCGATTTCATGGGATAAGGCAAGTGCCTTGTGAGAGGATGCTTATTTACTGTTTCATGTTACAGGGAAGTTCAGTAGGGGTTAGGTTTACCTGCTTAAGAGCCGAAGAGGCGGAAGAAGACGGGCACCTCGCCCACGAAACCGGCGAAGCCGGTGATATAGATGCCGGTGATGATGGCGGTGGTGATAACCCCGGCCACGCAGGGGCCCATCGCGAAGGGCAGTATCATAGCATTCTTGTTCACCTGGGCGGCGCACTTCTGCGCCACTTTGGCGGTGGTGGGCAGACAGGAGACGGCGGCGATGCCTACTAGGGGATTGAACGGCTCTTTGATGAACTTGCGGTAGATGAGCCCTCCGGCAATGCCCCCCAGCCCGGACAGGGTCAGGGCGATGACCCCCAGCACCAGGAGGAGCAGCACCTTGGGATCGAGGATGATATCCACCCCCAGCAAAGCCCCCAGGGTGAAGCCCAGGAAGAAGGTGGCCCCGTACAGCAGCGGCCCGGAGAGGAACTCGACAAAGCGCAGCACGCCGGCTTCTTTGACCGCCAGGCCGACGAAGAAGGAAGCGAACAGCGGCGCGGCCACGGGGAAGAGCACGGACAAAAACAGAGCGGTGACGGCGGCGAAAGCGAACTTGGAGCCGGGCGAGACCCGGGGTATGGTGCGCCAGTCCATCTGGATGGCCCGCAGTCTGCGGGGGATGAGCCGCACCAGGAGGGGATAGCCGGCATAACAGACCCCCAGGTAGACATAGGCCACCACCGTAATGGGCACGAACATATCCCGGGCCAGCATGATGGAGCCATAAAGGACCATGGGCCCGTCGGCACCCCCCACCAGGGCGACGGCGGCGGCTTCGTTGGGGAGAAGGCCCATAGCCATGGCCAGAGGCAGGGTCAGTATGGTGCCCAGTTCGGCGCAGACGGCCAGAAACAGGCTCATATAGGGTCTGGCCAGGAGGATATCTATGTCCGTGATGGCGCCTACGCCCATAAACACCAGACAGGCGATGAGGCCATTGCTGAAAGTGAAGGTGTAAATGGGCTGGAGAAAGTCGATTTGCAGGAAGAACATCAGCTCTTCCACATTGCTGGCCAGGGGATTAACGAAGAGATTGCCCAGATGCTGCGCTTCCAGTACCATAAGACCGCCGTTCACCGCCAGCATCCCCATGCCCATGGGCAGCATAATGAGCGGCTCCAGGATTTTACGGTAGGAGAGGAAAATAAACAGGAAGCCCAGGGCGATGAGGAGCAACCTGCCGAAGGCGATGGACGGTTCGGTGAGGAAGAAAGTGTAGAGTCCCTGAAACAGCTGAAGGAAGACCATAGGCAGTCAGCGTCCCTAAATCTGTCTGGCGGCAGCCGGCGGCGCTTTTCCCCCTCCTCTCTGGACAAAAAATGAAATCGTCTTGATGATGACGGCCACCAGCAGGCCGATGACCGCCGTCAGCACCCAAGTCAGCAATGCGAACAGAAGCGCGTTGAAGGCCATGCCGTCTTACTCGTATTCGATTATGACGATAGTGTCGCCGGGTTTTACGGTCTGGTCCGCCTTTACCGACACCTGGGTTACGGTGCCGCTCACCGGGGCCAGTATGGGGTTTTCCATCTTCATCGATTCCAGCACACAGAGCACGTCCCCTTCATTGACCTGGTCGCCGGTGTTGACGTTCACGCTGAGGATTTTGCCGGTGATGGGGACCTGTACATTTTCCTGTGCCATTTCCGCTTCCTTTCTCAACTTCCTGAATGTCAGCCCACGGAAAAAATAAGGGCGGCTGGTTTACTGGCTGAAACCACCGCCCCCATTATACCAGATAGTGTCAATAGCTGCAGCTTATTCGCTGTCCGCCATCAGCACGCCCACCGGCCTGACGGGGCGCACCACAATCTCCTCGCCCTCCAGGTCAACCATAACCGTGTCCCCGGAGCGGAACTTGCCCCGCAGCAGGTCCTCGGACAGTCTGTCCTCCACCCTGTCCTGGATTACCCGGCGCAGCGGCCTAGCGCCGAAGACCTCGTCGTAGCCTTTCTCGCCCAGGAAGTCTTTGGCCGCCTCGGTCACCTCCAGGGTTATGCCTTTCTCCTTGAGCTGCTGGGTCACCGAGCGCAGCATCAGGTCCACAATGCGGCGTATCTGCTCCCGGTTGAGGGAGTGGAAGACCACCACGCCGTCAATGCGGTTCAGGAACTCGGGGCGGAAAGTCTTCTTCAGCTCTCCCAGCAGGTTCTCTTTCATCTTGTCGTAGGACTCCTGGCGGGTGCGCACCTCGTCGGTGCGGGAGGCGAAGCCCAGGGTGGTGCCGCGTCTTATCAGCTCGGCGCCCACGTTGCTGGTCATCACGATGATGGCGTTGCGGAAGTCCACCCGCCGCCCCTTGGCATCCGTCAGATGGCCGTCATCGAATATCTGCAGCAGCAGGTTAAACACGTCAGGGTGCGCTTTTTCTATCTCGTCCAGCAGGATGCAGGAGTAGGACTTGCGCCGCACCGCCTCGGTGAGCTGGCCGCCTTCTTCGTAGCCGACGTATCCGGGGGGCGCGCCCACCAGCCGGGAGACGGCGAACTTCTCCATGAACTCGGACATATCAAGCCGGATGAGCGCATCCTCGCTGCCGAACATAAACTCGGACAGAGCGCGCACCAGTTCGGTCTTGCCCACTCCGGTCGGACCCAGGAAGATGAAGTTGCCGATGGGGCGCCGCGGGTCTTTGAGCCCGGCCCGGGCGCGGCGGATGGCCTTGGCGATGGAGTTGATGGCTTCATCCTGGCCGATGATGCGCTGGTGCATGACCTCCTCCATATTGAGCAGGCGGGCGGTCTCATCGCCGGCCAGCTGCACCACCGGGATGCCGGTCCACATGCTGACCACCTCGGCGATGTTCTCCGCGGTCACTTCCGGCTGCTCGGCGTCATGCCCGGAGCGCCACTCCTCTTCCAGCTTTCTAATCTTGTTCTCTATCTGGAGCTCCTGCTCGCGCAGTTCGGCGGCGCGGTCATACTCCTGCGAAGCCAGAGCGGCATCCTTGTCCCGCCGCTTGACCTCGGCCAGCTGCTTGGCCTCACGCAGAGAGATGGGCATGGTATGGAACTTGATTCTCACCCTGGATGAGGCCTCGTCCACCAGGTCTATGGCCTTGTCGGGGAGGAAGCGGTCCGGGATGTAACGGGAGGCCAGCGAGGCGGCCGCTTGCAGGGCCTCATCGCTTATGGTGAGGTGATGGTGCTCCTCGTAACGCTCTTTAACACCGCGCAGAATACTCAGGGTTTCTTCGACAGAAGGCTCTTCCACCAGCACCGGCTGGAAGCGGCGTTCCAGGGCGGCGTCACGCTCCACGTACTTGCGGTAGTCATCGAGCGTGGTGGCGCCTATGCACTGCAATTCGCCGCGGGAGAGGGAAGGCTTGAGTATATTGGCGGCATCCACCGCCCCTTCGGCGGCGCCGGCCCCCACCATGGTATGGAACTCGTCGATGAACAGGATGCAGTTGCCAGCCGCTTTGATCTCTTCTATGACCTTCTTGACCCGCTCCTCGAATTCGCCGCGGTACTTGGTACCGGCCACCAGCGAGCCCATATCCAGGGCCACCAGCCGTTTCTCCTCCAGGGTCTCGGGGACATCGCCGGAGATGATACGGTGCGCGAGGCCTTCCACGATGGCCGTCTTGCCCACGCCCGGTTCGCCGATGAGCGCCGGGTTGTTCTTGGTGCGCCGGCTCAAAATCTGGATGACCCGCTCGATTTCCTTGACCCGCCCGATGACCGGGTCAAGCTTGCCGGACCTGGCGGCGACGGTGAGGTCAACTCCCAGCTGGTCCAGGGCAGGGGTGCGGCTGGAAGCGCGGGCCAGGCGGGAGCGGGAAGCGCCCTGGCTGAGGACCTGGGCAGTCTCGGCGCGGGCCCTTTCCAGAGTCACTCCCAAGCTGTCCAGCACACCGGCGGCCACGCCCTCGCCTTCACGGAGAAGGCCCAGCAACAGGTGCTCGGTGCCGATATAGTTATGGCCAAGCTGACGGGCCTCGTCAATGGCCAGCTCGATGACCTTCTTGGCTCTGGGAGTGAGGCCGGTGTCCCCGCCGGCGGGCTTCTCGCCCCGTCCGCTGATGAACTCCACCGCGGAACGCACCTTGTTCAGGCTCACGCCCATATTGGTCAGTACCTTGGCGGCCACGCCATCTTCTTCGCGGGCGAGGCCCAGCAAAATGTGCTCGGTACCGATATAGCTATGATTGAGCATACGGGCTTCTTCCTGGGCTATGGTCAGTACCCGGCGTGCTCTCTCGGAAAACTTCTCAAAACGGCTTGACATTTCTCTCCCCAGCTAAGTGGTATTGACAGGTCTACTTAAAGTGTAAACCAAGATTAGAAGCAGGTCAACAAGCCTCCTGGCGGCGACATATTTTCCGCAAGGGGTTGCCCCCTCAGTATCGTCTGCGCTGGGGCGTTTCACTTCCGTGTTCGGGATGGGAACGGGTGGGGCCGCCCCGCTAAAACCACCAGGAGGCTTATTTGCAACCCGAAATATATAATAGCAGAGCCAGATGGTAATTGCAAGGGGACAATGGGGACAAATCGCGCTACTAAAGTACGGGCTGCGGGTACCGGCAGACGGAGACGATGCAGGTTCCCTTGACAAAGGCAGACAAGAAATGATAGCGTAAGAGGGTAAATCTCAGTCAATTTCAGCAGCATAATGGCCGTTTGCTCGCTGTCCTGCCTTGCTCCGACGGTATCAGGCCAGCAAAATTACATTTTGAGGGAACGACAATGGATACGGAACTTGTTCACATCGGCTTCGGCAATATACTGGTAATGAACCGGGTCATCGCCATGGCCGCACCCAATTCCGCACCCACCAAGCGCACCATCCAGGAAGCCAGGAACAAGGGACAGCTCGTTGACCTGACCAACGGCCGCCGCACCAAGGTGGTGATCTTTACCGACAGCGGGCATATCATCCTGGCGGCGCTGGCCCCGGAGACCATTGCCGGCAGGCACCAGGCCACCCGGACGAACCCGGTTTTCAAGCTAGAACAAGGTGGCGCCAAAGATGAGCCCTAGCCAGTTGCCGCCGCTGTACAAGCCGCGTCAGCCGCTCCTGCTCATCCTTTCCGGCCCTTCAGGGGTGGGCAAGGACGCCGTGCTCAACCGGATGCGGGAGATGAGCTTCCCCCTGGAGTGTATCACCACCGTTACCACCCGCAGCCGGCGCGCCGGGGAGAGGGAGCACATAGACTACCGCTTCGTCTCCGAGGCCAGGTTCCAGGAGATGATCAACCATGACGAACTGCTGGAATGGGCCAACGTGTACGGCAACTGGTATGGCGTGCCCAGAGAGCCGGTGAAACGGGCGCTGGACAGCGGGCGGGACACCATACTCAAGGTTGATATCCAGGGGGCGGCCACCATCAAGAAGAAGGTACCGGAAGCGGTGTTCATCTTTCTTATGCCGCCCTCGATGGAGGAGCTCAGACACCGGCTGAAGAGGCGTCACACCGAGTCCGCCTTTGACCTGGCGCTGCGTACCAGGACCGCAGAGGAAGAAATCAAGCGGTTGCCCCTGTTCGACTACGTGGTGATGAGCGAACGGGACGAGATAGACCGCGCGGTAACCGATATCCGGGCCATTATCACCGCAGAAAGGTGCCGGGTAAAACCGCGGGAGGTAAACCTCTAGCCGCCGGAGCGACGGGGGTCACGCGGGGAGGTCATCTTCCCCGTCCGTCCCTGTTTCGTCCGCAGAGTCTGCGTCTTCCGGTCTGGTCTTCCGCCGCCACCATGCTTTCAGACGTTCTATGACCTGCTGCTCATAGCCCTGGTCGCTGGGGGTGTAATAGCGGGGGCCACGGGCGGATTCCGGGCGATACTCCTGCTCCGTGAAGTGCCCGGGATAATCGTGGGCGTACTTGTATCCCTTGCCGTAGCCCATCTCTTTCATGAGGGGGTTTACCGGGTTGCGCAGGTGCAGCGGCACCGATTCCGCAACGCCCCTGGTCACTGCCTCCTGTGCGCGGGAGTAGGCCTGGTAAAGGGAGTTGCTTTTAGGGGCGGTAGCCAGATACACCACCGCCTCGGCGAGCGCCAGATTGCCTTCCGGCATGCCGATGAAATGCACCGCCTGCTGTGCCGCCATGGCGATGACCAGGGCCTGGGGGTCGGCCAGGCCGACGTCCTCCGAGGCAAAGCGTATCAGGCGGCGGGCGATGTACATGGGGTCCTCCCCGGACTCCAGCATCTGGGCCAGCCAGTAAAGAGAGGCATCGGGGTCCGAGCCGCGCATCGATTTGTGCAGCGCCGAGATGACGTCATAATGCTGCTCGCCGGCCTTGTCATATTGCAGCGCCCGGTGCTGCAGCGCGTCCTCGATAGTGGCCAGGTCAATGACGCGTTTGCCTTCGGCATCGGGCTGGGTGCTAAGGGCGGCGGTTTCCAGCGTATTCAACGCCACCCGGGCGTCATGGTTGGAGACGGTAATGAGGTGCCCGAGCGCGTCAGGTTCAATGGACACATTGAAGACGCCCAGGCCGCGCAGGCTGTCTTTCAGCGCTCTGGTAATGATGACCTGTATCTCCTCGTCATTGAGAGGCTTGAGCGGCATGACCCGGGAGCGGGAGAGGAGGGGGGAGGTAACCTCAAAGGACGGATTTTCGGTGGTGGCGCCAATGAGGGTGATGGTGCCGTCCTCAACGTAGGGCAGTACCGCGTCCTGCTGGGCCTTGTTAAAGCGGTGGATTTCATCGATGAACAGGATGGTCCGCTGCAGACTGGTCTGGCGGCGGCCTTTGGCCTCCTCGATGACGCGGCGCAGGTCCGCCACGCTGGCACTGACCGCGCTCACCGGGCTGAAGTGCGCGCCGGCGGTATTGGCGATGATGTAGGCCAGGGTGGTCTTGCCGCAGCCTGGCGGCCCCCAGAAAATCATGGAGGGTATCTTGCCGGACTCGATAGCTTTTCTTAATACCCGGCCCGGGGCCAGCAGGTGCTCCTGCCCCACGAAGGTGTTCAGCGAGGTGGGGCGCATGCGGGTGGCCAGGGGAGCGTCCTGGAACTGCTGCTCTTCTGCCTGCTTCTCAAACATGTCCATGCTCATTATGCACCTTCTAGGTTAACATAACACTGCCCCTTTTACAAGAGGGGTTTAGTCTTATCCCCCTGTCTCCCTCTCTACGAAAGAGCGGGGGGAAATTTTCGGTACCACAGGGGCCGCGCCCCTCTGGCTCCCCTTCTGATTTTCTACCTGCGCCCCCTTATGATAGCAAGTAAATCCCCGTTCAGGATTTTGCTCTATTTATACCTCTTTACCTCAAAACAGTAAAGGTTCGCCGCCTCGTTGGGATAGATGCCCGCCTTCTGGCGGCAGATGTCTATCTGCTTGTCCACGGTGTCCACTCCCTCCAGGTCGGGAAGGAGCAGGCCCCGCCGGTAGCCGTACTCCACGATGACGCCATATTTTTTGGGGTCAAGCTGGCCCTTGTCCTTTACCGGCCTGGGACTGGTGAGGACGTCCACGCTGTACTCCAGGTCACCAAGCTCCTCCGGGGCCACCGGGGGAAAGCGGGGGTCCCTGGTGGCGGAGTTGATGGCGTTGCTGATGATTTCCGTGGCCGCATTTTCCGTCACCGGCTCGAAGGTACCTATGCAGCCCCGCAACTGGCCGGACCGGTGCAGGCTGACGAAAACCCCGGCCCTCTCCTTCATCTCCGGGACGAGCTCCGCCGGCGGCGAGATAACCCTGCCTTCGTTCACGTACGCCTCCATGGCCTCTCTGGCCAGACGGGCGAGCGGGTGCATAGCCCCGGCCGGGATGATGATGCCGGCATAGCCCACCACGCCGGAGTAATCGCCCAGAACGTCGCCGCTGGTCTGGTATTTCACCAGCCGGCCGCGCCTGGCGCCCAGTGCCTTCGCCGCCACAATGAGGCTGACCACGGGGGCATAGCCGCACATCGAGATGCGCAGGGTCTCCACCCGCCGCAGCAGCTCATCTTCGTCCAGCTTCAGAATGGCCTCGATGGCCTGGCGGTCTTTTCTCTCTGCTGCCTCCTGCGGTTCGTAATGGGACATATCGCTGCTGGCGACGATGACGGCGTCGCGGCCCAGCTTCTTGATGGCAGTGGCGATGGACAGACCCGCCTCTTTGTACGCATCGCTGGCGGCGAAGGAGAACATGATGGGCACGATGCGAATGTCCGGCCGGAAGTACTGCAAAAACGGCAGTTGCACCTCGATGGAGTGTTCCATCTGATGGGCGGTGCTGTCTTCCCTGAGATGGCGGGAGTCGGCCAGTATCTGCTCCGCCAGCGCCGAATCGATGGCTACTTCCCCCAGGGGTGTTTCCCAGCTGCCCCGGGCCATAATGCTGAGCGGCTCACCCATGCCGGTGTGATTGGGGCCGATGATGACGCAGGTGTCCTTCAGCGCCGTCCGGGAGAAAACCGCACCTGCCACCGGCCCGGAATAGACATAGCCGGCGTGGGGGGAGACCAGGCCGATGGCCTCCTCCTTCTCCGCCTCCCCGTCCACCATTGACTCCACCATCTGCCTTAGTTGGGCAGCCGAGCCGGGATAGAACCGGCCGGCCACCGCCGGGTGCCTGACCATCCGGTGCTCTCCTTAACCTGTCCTGAAATTGAGTTCCGCTCCGCAGGCCCTGCATCTGGAGCCGTCCAGCCCCACCACCTCCGCTTCATAGCCGATTCGGCGCACCACCGGCCGGCCGCACGAGTAGCAGGTGGTGTTCTCGCTGTGATGGCCCGGTACATTGCCCGCATAGATGAACTTGAGACCCGCCCGCCTCCCTATCTCGCAGGCGCGCTCTATGGTAGAGACGGGGGTGGGGGGAAGGTGGCTCAGGTTGTGGTGAGGATAGAAACGGGTAACGTGCCAGGGAGTAAGCTCTCCCAGCTCGGCGCTGACCCACCGGGCGACGCCCTCCAGCTGCCCGTCATCATCGTTCATAGTCGGGATGATGTTGGTGATAACCTCCACGTGCATGCCCCACCTATCTTTGGCCCTTTTGGCCACGTCCAGTATGCCCCGCCAGTGCGGCACTCCGGCCAGGTCGCGGTAAAACCTGTCGGAGAAGCCCTTGATATCCACTCGCCAGGCGTCCAGATAGGGCCCGATGGTATCCAGCGCCTCCGGACTGGTGTAGCCGTTGGTCACGTAGACGGTGTACAGACCGTTTTCTTTGGCCAGCTTCGCTGAATCGAAGGTGTACTCGAACCACATGGTAGGTTCGTTGTAGGTCCAGGCGATGCCCCGGCATCCATAGCGCCTGGCCAGGTCTATGGCCATCTGCGGCGGAATGTCCCGGGAGTCCCGCCACGGTTCGTTATTGATGGGGCAGGATATCTCCCAGTTCTGGCAGTGCTCGCAGCGAAAGTTGCAACCCCACCCCCCGATGGAGAAGGCCAGCGTTCCCGGATAAAAGTGGAACAGGGGCTTCTTCTCAACAGGGTCGGCGGCCGCCGATGACGCCCTGGCATAGTTCATATTATACAGGACGCCGTTCCGGTTCTGGTACATGCGGCACACCCCGAAGCGGTCCGGGTTTATGCGGCAGTGCCACTGGCAGATATGACACCTGGCCATGGAATCGGCTAGTTTCTCGTAAAGCATTGCTTCGCGCATGGCCCGTCCTCGCTAAATCCCATTATATCACTACATTGCGGTCAATCATAGGGCGGCCGACCCCGAGAAACGCGGGCAAATCCTGAGCATCAAATACTAAAAAATTCAATTTTTCAAATTCCAATTCCCAAATCACAAGTCTTCAGCGAGATTCAAACTTCTCCCTTTACCTGCGCCCGGAATGGCACTATAATGTGGGTGTTATTCTTGGAACGCTAGAGAGGACCGGAGGTGACGCTTTGACAGCTCTCTATATCGTATCTGTGGAACCGGCAGCGGGCAAGACAACCCTTGCCGCCGGCATCGCCCGCGCGTTGACGGGCGGGGGAAAGAGGGTAGGCTATTTGAGGCCGGTGCTGGATAAGGAGAAGGCGGAAAGCGCCGGAGACAGCGCCAGGTTTATGAAGCAGGTGCTGGGCCTGCCACAGGCGGCGGAAACCCTGAGCCTTTACCTGGGCGGGGCGGACAGGCCGGCGGACCGGCTCCGGGAGGCGTACAGCGCTGCCGCGGAGGGCAGAGACGTGGTCATCTTGGAGGGCGACTGTGGCCCGGGCCCAGATGATAAGGTCAGCAAGGCCACCCGCGAGATGGCGGCGGCGGTCAGGGCACGGGTGTTGGCGGTGGAAAACTTTGACTGCGGCAAAGGAGCGCCCCGGTTCCCGGAAAGCTACCGCGGCTTCGGCCAGGACCTGCTGGGAACCGTCATCAACAGGGTGCCGCAAAGGCTCCTGGGGCGGGCGCGCGCGGATACCGCGCCCGGTGTGCCCTTCCTGGGAGCAATCCCTGAAGACAGGACGCTCGGCGCGCTGAGCGTGGCCGAGCTGGCAGAGCGGATTGAAGGCAGGATAGTGAACGGCGCCGGGAACACCGCCGCACTGGTGGAAAACGTGATGGCGGGCGCGATGTGCGTCGATTCGGGGCTGGACTACTTCGGCCGCAAGGCCAGCAAGGCGGCCGTCATCAGGGGTGACCGCCCGGACATGCAGATGGCGGCGCTGGAGACCTCCACCCGGTGCCTGGTCACCACCGGCGGCGCCGAGCCAATCGATTACGTAAGCCTGAAGGCCGGAGAGAAGGACATCCCGGTCATCCTCACGGGGAAGGGCACCGAGGCCGTGGTCCGGGACATAGAGGAAGCGCTGAGCAAGAGCCGGTTCGGCCAGGAAAAAAAGCTGACCAGGCTGGAGGAGATGCTGCGGCAGAACCTCGACCTGCCCGCCATCTACCGCGCCCTGGGACTGAGCGGCTGAGCCTTACCGGAACGCGGGGTAGTGAGACCGACATATCTCTTTATCCTGAGCAGCCCGCACTGCGAAATTGAGCAAAGGTCCTCTTTTCTGCTAATCTAGGGGGAGGACTTCGAATGGGCGATAATATGGCAGGGCAGACCTACGCTGCCGCCGGAGTGGACATCGAGGCGGCGTCGCGGGTCAAGAAACTCATCGCCGCGCAGGCCAGGAGCACCCACGGTCCCCAGGTGCTGGGTGGAACGGGTCTGTTCGGTGGGCTGTTCGAATTCAAAGGGTTCCGCCAGCCGGTACTGGTGTCCAGCGTTGACGGGGTAGGCACCAAGCTGAAGATAGCCGCAGCCCTGGGCAGGCATGATACCGTGGGCATCGACCTGGTGAACCACTGCGTCAATGACATCTTCACCTGCGGAGCGGAGCCTCTGTTCTTCCTGGACTACATCGCTATGGGAAAGCTGGTCCCGGAGCTGGTGGCCGCCATCGCCGCAGGGCTGGCAAAAGCCTGCCGGGAAGCGGGCTGCGCCCTCATCGGCGGTGAAACCGCCGAGATGCCCGGACTGTATGCCGGCGAAGACTATGACCTGGCCGGCTTCATCGTGGGGGCGGTGGAGAAAGAGAGCATAATCGATGGCCGTAGCATAATCGCCGGCGATGTCATCCTGGGCCTGCCCTCCAGCGGGCTGCACACCAACGGCTACTCCCTGGTGCGCAAGATTTTCAGCGTGGAAGAAATGGGGCAGTGCCACCCGGAGCTGGGGCGGACGCTGGGGGAGGAGTTGCTGGAGCCGCACCGGTGCTATTATCCGCCGCTCAAGCCGCTGCTGCCTCTGGTCAAGGGTATGGCGCATATCACCGGCGGAGGGTTGCCCGGCAACGTGCCCAGGGTGCTGCCCGATGACCTGGCCGCCCGCTTCGATGGGGGTTCCTGGGCGGTGCCGTCCGTTTTCCGTCTCATCCAGCAGCGGGGGAACGTTGCCCGCGATGAGATGTTCCGGGTATTCAATATGGGCATCGGTATGACGGTAGTCTGCGCGCCGGAGTCTGCGGCGCGGTTCAAGGAGCGCCCGCCCGGGGCGGTAGTAATCGGCAAAGTGGAGGCGCGGTCCGGGGAGGCCCGGGTGATAATCGATTGACCGCAGAACAGGAGTATATGCAGCACAGAATATGGAAAGTGACCGGGTGGGGCCTGGGCTATGCAACGATTATGGCGTTGCCGGGCGCGGTGCTCGGTTTCATCACCGGGCGGTTCGGGGCGCATAACGTAGCCGCCGTGGCCGCCGGGGTGGCCTTCTTCCTGCTCTACCCCGCCTGGAGGCGGGCCAGGGGCCCGGGGCCGGACGCCACCACCTATTTTCTGGCATTTTGCGGCGCCGCCGGGGCAGGGGTGGCGTGCTACCTGGTGGGAACCTACACTGCCTGACCAGAGGCCGGAGATGCAGGGCAGCGACGTAAAGGTGAAAATCAAAGAGCTGACCGAACAGCTCCGGAACTTGAGATTCCAGCGCCCGCTGGGTCGCCTCGGATACTCCGCGCGAGCTATCCGGCAAGGCGGAGCAGAGGGGGCCGGTAAACTGAAATAGGGAGCGAGGAACCAATGCGCGCCATCATCAGCGTATCGAACAAGCACGGCATTACCGATTTCGCCCGCGGGCTGGGCCGGCTCGGCTACGAGCTTTTCAGCACCGGCGGCACCAGGCAAGCCATCGCGGCGGCCGGACTGGCGGTGCAAAGCATCTCCGAGATTACCGGATTCCCGGAAATCCTGGACGGCCGGGTAAAAACCCTGCACCCCATGGTGCACGGCGGCCTGCTGGCCAGGCGGGATATTCCCGCCCACCTGGAAGAACTGAGGAAGAATGCTATCACGCCCATAGACCTGGTGGCGGTGAACCTGTACCCCTTCGTGCAGACGGTGGCCAAGCCGGGAGTGACCCTGGAGGAGGCGCTGGAGAACATAGACATCGGCGGGCCCACCCTGCTGCGCGCCGCGGCCAAGAACTTCCCGGCGGTAATAGTGGTGGTTGACCCCGCCGACTATCAGCCGCTGCTGGAGAAGCTGGCGCAGGGCGGCCTGCCCCTCGAGGAGAGGCGGCGGCTGGCGCAGAAAGCCTTCCAGCATGTAGCC
>CAZZAU010000030.1:0-13090 GCA_964652725.1 uncultured Dehalococcoidaceae bacterium
TGAAGCTGCCCCCAACCAGGTGCAGGCCGAGAGCGCGGCCGCGGGCCCGCGGCTCTACGGCGGCTGATATCATGACCGTGGAACCGGGGTGGTAGCCGCCGCCCGCTATACCCATCAGCGCCAGCCCTAACATCAGCACGATGTAGTTCGGTGAGATGCCCACCAGTATCCCGGTAATGCCCACCCCGACGATGCCGATGGTAAGCAGAATGCGCGGCCCCAGCCGGTCGGCCAGCCATCCCGCCGGCAACTGGCTGAACCCGTAAACCACACTGAACACCGATATGACGAATCCGGCGCGGGTATAATCCAGGCCAAACTCATCGCGGATGTAGGGCAGCAGGGGCACCGGCAGCGCGGTGACCAGGTGATGGGTCAGATGCGCCAGCATGAACAACGGCATCAGACCACTGAACATGGTACGCCAGTTGAACCTGCTCTTGATTCGGAGTCTCCTTTCAGGACGGAAGACCTCTTCCATCCCGTCGGACGTACCCGTATCATACCACGATAAGGGGGACAAAATCCTCTTAGCCCGCCCCTGGTTTGCACTCACCACCTCCGCAGGGTTATATTTATCAACAGAGCCCTGGGTAAAGGGCCCAAAGAGGGAGAAAGAGAGTTATGAGAAGCGATACCGTAAAGAAGGGCATCGAGCGCGCCCCGCACCGCTCCCTGCTAAGGGCCCTTGGTTGCAGCACCGAGGACATACAGAAGCCGTTCATCGGCATCGTCAACAGCTTCAATACCGCAGTGCCCGGCCATATGCACCTGCAGAGCGTATCCGCGGCCGTAATGGAAGGCGTCCGCAGTGCCGGGGGTACGCCTTTCGAGTTCAACACCGTGGCCGCCTGCGATGGCATAGCGGAAAACCATCTGGGTATGAGATACATACTACCCGGCCGCGAGATAATCGCCGATTCGGTAGAGATGATGGCCTATGCCCATGCCTTCGATGCGCTGGTCTTCATTCCCAACTGCGACAAAATCGTGCCCGGGATGCTGATGGCCGCGGTCCGGCTGAACCTGCCTTCCATCCTCATCTCCGGGGGGCCGATGGCCGCAGGCCGCTTCAAAGGCCGGAACTGCGATATCAGCGATGTCCACGAGGCGGTGGGGCAGGTGGTGCGGGGCCAGATGAGCGAACAGGAACTGGCGGAACTAGAACAGGTAGCCTGCCCGGGCTCCGGCTGCTGCGCGGCTATGGGCACGCCGAACACAATGAACTGCCTCGCGGAGGCGCTGGGCATCGCCCTGCCCGGAAACGGGACCATCCTGGCCACCGACCCCCGCCGTCGCGAGCTGGCCCGGAGAGCCGGACAGCTAATCATGCAGGTACTGCAAACAGACCTCCGTCCGCGCGACCTCGTCACCAGGAACGCCATACGCAATGCGTTCATGGTCTCGATGGCCATCGGCGGCAGCACAAACGCGGTTCTGCACCTGCCTGCCATAGCGGCGGAGGCGGACATCGCCTTCTCGCTTGCGGAGATAAACGAGCTAAGTCAGGTCACACCCTACCTGTGCCGGATAAGCCCGGTGGGCGACTATATGATGGAGCACCTGGACGGTGCCGGCGGCATCTCCGCCATCATCAAAGAGCTCGGCGACATTATGGCCCTGAACGCCAGAACGATATCCGGCGCTTCCCTGGGCGAGAAAGTCGCCGGCGCCGCTATCACAGACGAGAACGTCATCAGGCCGCGCTCCAACCCGTTCTCCAGTACCGGCGGCACCAGCGTGCTCTTCGGCAACCTGGCGCCCGATGGCGCCGTGGTAAAAAGCGGCGGCGTACACCCTGATATGATGGCCCACACCGGGCCGGCGAAGGTCTTTGATTCCGAGGACGAAGCCACGCGGGGGATAAGAGGCGGGGCAGTGCGTGCGGGCGACGTGGTGGTAATCCGCTATGAAGGGCCCAGAGGAGGACCGGGAATGCCGGAGATGCTGGCAGCCACATCCCTCCTCTGCGGTATGGGCCTCGACGACAAAGTGGCGCTGATTACCGACGGGCGTTTCTCCGGCGCTACCAGGGGCGCGGCCATCGGCCACATTTCCCCGGAGGCAGCGGAAAGAGGGCCCATCGCCTGCCTGCGCGACGGCGACCGCATAACATTCGATATTCCCGCTCACAGGATAGAGGTGGCACTCAGCGCAGAGGAAATCGGGCAGCGAATATCCAAGCTGGCGCCGTTCGAACCCAGGATAAAGACGGGCTACCTGGCGCGCTACGCCAGGCTGGTGACATCAGCCAGCGCGGGAGCGGTCCTGCGGGACGTCCCTCAGAACTGACCCTGTCCGGGTATGACTCTCGCGCGTAAAGGGAACCGGTTGGGAGACATCATCATCGGTATAACCTCCTGGACGGAGCGGACGCTCATCGAGAGCGGCCGTTTCTATCCGTCCTGGGCGCGCGCGGCGGAGGACCGGCTGAAATACTACGCCAGCCAGTTCCCGCTGGTGGAAGTTGACTCCACCTATTATGCTATGCCTGCGGAGAGAACGGCCGGTTTGTGGGTGTCCCGCACCCCGGATAGTTTTATCTTCGACGTCAAGGCCTTCCGCCTCCTTACGCATCACCCCACCCAGCTCTCCAGGCTGCCCGCAGACCTCAGGGACGCGGTGCCGCAAGCATTGAAGGCAAAGAAAAACATCTATTACCGCGATATGCCCGGGGAAATACTGGCCGAGGTCTGGGCGAGGTTTGAGAGCGCGCTTTTGCCTCTGGACAGCGCCGGAAAGCTGGGGGTGGTGCTTTTCCAGTTTCCCCCCTGGTTCTTCCCCTCCAATGAAAACCTGGAGTACATAGACTCCTGCCAGAAAAGGCTGCCCCAGTACCTCATCGCGGTGGAGTTCCGCCACCCTTCGTGGCTGAACGAGAAGAACCGGGAGCGCACCGTGGCGCTTCTCCGGGAAAACAATATGCCCTACGTCTGCGTGGACGAGCCCCAGGGCACCAGTTCCAGCGTGCCGCCCGTGGTGGAGGCCACCGCGGACATCGGCGTGGTCAGGTTCCACGGCAGGAACAGGGAGATGTGGGAAAAGGAGAGCAAGAGCGCCGCAGAGCGCTTTGACTACCTTTACCCGGAGGCGGAGCTGAAGGGATGGGTGCAGGGGCTGAGAGAGCTGACCTCCCGCACCAAGCAACTGCACGTTCTGTTCAACAACTGCTACGCCGATAAGGCGGTGATAAACGCGCGGCAGATGAAGCTGATGCTGGACTGAAACGTCGTGACCGGTTTCACGAGAAGCGAGTCAGGCACAAAGATACGCACCAGGTCTTACGTATGTTGATTCTGGGACATCTGGGAACCACGCTCGGTGCCGCCGCCCTGGCGGGCGGGATGGCGGAGAAGCTGCGCTCAGGCTCTTCCGGCGGGGACGCGCCGGCACGGAAGACCGCCCCGTCCTGGCTGAGCTATGCCGGCGCGCGGATGGACATCAGATTGCTCCTGGTGGGCGCGCTGCTGCCGGACATTATCGACAAACCGATGGGGCATTTTCTCTTCCGCGAGACCTTCAGCAGCGGCAGGATATTCTCCCATACCTTCCTTTTCGCCGCGCTGGTTGCCATAGCAGGCCTGCTTCTTTACCGGAAGCACCGGCGCACCGGAGCCCTGGCCCTAGCGGCTGGCACATTCAGCCACCTGGTCCTGGACCAGATGTGGCGCACTCCGCAGACGCTGTGGTGGCCCTTGTTGGGGCTGGCCTTCCCCGAGATCGAGACCGCTGACTGGCTGAGAGGGCTCTTTCTGGCCCTGACCGGAGACCCCTCCGTGTACATACCCGAGCTTCTCGGACTGGGCATACTTGCCTGGTTCGGCTGGGAGCTCTTCCGCCGCGGCAGAGTCCGCGCGTTCCTCAGGCACGGGCAAGTCTGAGGCCGCGTTTCCCACCACTTCTCTCCTCCCGCACTCTTTAACTAAATTCTTACCGGATTCTAACAATTATTGCACCGTTCTCTAACTGCCGCAGACTATGATAGAGGTGAAAACAGTCGCGCCGTCGCGCGGCGCCGTGGGAGCAGTCACCGCAACTGAAGACTGATGACAGAGACTTTGAAGCCGGACAACCTGCATCCCGACCTGTATAGCGTGCTGGGACAGATGTGGCGGGAAGCCTGCGACCGGGGCAGCCACGTCAACTTCCGCATTATGTCGGACAGCATGAAACCGCTTATCAACAGCGGTGACGTGGTGACCATTACCCGGGCGGAACCGGCCAGATTGCGCATCGGCGATGTGGCCGCGTTCCATCACAGCGATACGGTCATAGTGCACCGCATCATCGGGCGGAGGGGCAGCCCGCCCACCTTCCGCCATATGGGGGATGCGGGCAACATCTCGACGAATGCGGCCGCGGCACAGGTCATCGGCAGAGTGAGCGCCGTGAAGAAACCGGGCCGCCATATCGACCTTGATTCGCCGCGGTACCGGATGGCCAACCCGGTGATGGGCTGGCGCCTGCGCTTGGTGGACTCTATCAATGGGAGGTTGCCGGGTAAGCCGGGCAGATGTCTGCGCCTGCTGTTCAGGCCGCTGTGGCGTCTGTGCCGGGATATCATGCTCCGGCCGTAAGACCATGCAAGCCATCAGCACTCGCGAACTGACCAAGCGGTTCCCCCGCAGCGCGGGCTACCGGGACCTCATCCCTTTCCGGGAACGGTCCCGGGTTACCGCGGTGGACGGCGTCAATCTGGAGGTGGCACCGGGCGAGCTGTTCGGCCTGCTGGGGCCCAATGGCGCCGGCAAGACCACCCTCATCAAACTGCTCTGTTGCCTAGTACTGCCCAGCTCGGGCACGGCCGAGGTCTTCGGCCGGGACATCCGGCGCCAGGAGCAGGCGGTGAAGCAGGTGGTGGGAATGGTCAGCACGGAAGAGCGAAGCTTTTACTGGCGCCTTACCGGGCGTGAGAACCTGCACTTTTACGCTTCCCTCTACCACCTGTCGCCGGAGGCGGCCAGAGAACGCATTGAGCGGCTGCTCGACCTTGTCGGCCTGGCCGAGGAAGGGGACGTCAGGTTTCAGAACTACTCCACCGGCATGCGGCAGAAGCTAGCCATCGCCCGGGGCCTGCTCTCCGACCCGCGTCTCCTTTTCGTGGACGAGCCCACCAGAAGTCTTGACCCGCTCAGCGCCCAGGCGGTCCGCTCCTTCTTGAAGGAGAAGGTGGCGGCCGCCGGAAAGACCGTGGTGCTGGCCACCCATAATCTCGCCGAGGCCGAGCAGCTTTGCGACCGCATGGCGATTATGGAGCACGGCAGAATAAGGGCCGTAGGCTCCGTCCAGGACCTGCGTGCCGTCTTCCGGACGCATGACGGCTGCGACCTGGTACTCCGCCACTGCGGACAGGATACCCTTGACCGGCTGGGGCGCATCGACGGCGTCCTGGCCTGCGAGCTTATGCACCGTCAGAACGGCAATGTGCGCCTGAGCCTGAAACTGGTTGACCGCGCCCGGGTGCTGCCGCACATATTCGGCACCATCGTCCGCGCCGGCGCCGAGGTCTGCGATTGCCAGACCAGAGAGCTGCCCCTGGAAGAAGTGTTCCACTGCGCCCTGCGCGCCGGCCGGGAGCCGGAGGACCGGTGATGTCAACCGCCGCCGCATTCCTGAGACGCGACCTGTCACTGGCAGTCAGCTACCGCTTCTCCTTCCTGGCGCAGCTATCCGGCATACTTCTCAGCGTCACCATCTTTTACTTCCTGTCGAGCCTGTTCGGCAGCGCGCTGGTGCCGCAGCTCGAAAGGTACGGCGGCGACTATTTTTCGTTCGTTCTTATCGGCCTGGCCTTCACCGGCTACCTGGACCTATCCCTGGCCAACTTCGCCCAGAGGATACGGGAAGGCCAGCTTATGGGCACCCTTGAAATCATGCTCCTCAGTCCCACCCGTCTGAGCACCATCCTCGTCTCCTCGTCCCTGTGGCCTTATCTTTTCGCCACTTTCCGCGTGGCGGTATACCTGTTGCTCGGCGTGCTGATATTCGGGGTCAGCATGGCCCACGCGAACGTCCTTTCCGCGCTGGTGGTCATGGCCCTGTCCATCCTGAGTTTCAGCGGCCTCGGTATTCTGTCCGCGGCAGTAGTACTGCTGGTCAAGAAAGGCGACCCCGTAGCCCTGGTCTTCGGCAGTGTCTCCAGTCTGCTGGCGGGGGTCTACTATCCGGTGGCCGTGCTGCCCGACTGGTTGGAGCCACTGTCCCGGTTCCTGCCGTTGACGTATGCCCTGGACGCAATGAGACTGGCCGTATTGCAGGGCTATTCCCTGGTTGAGCTACGCGCTGACCTTCTGGCCCTGCTTGGTTTTGCCCTGGTGCTGACACCCGTCTCCTACCTTATCTTTCGCAAGGCTCTGCAGCGAGCCAAAATGGAAGGAAGTCTGGTCCAGTACTGATATGAAGGTCAGAGCCACACTGAGACCGTGGGGTCGGGGGCGGCGGGCGGCAAAGGAAATCCTGCGCCTGTGTACGGCGGCAGCCGTCCCGGAGAGGGAAAAACGCCTTTCCCGCGCCCTCGGCGGGACGGTGGACTGGAAGCACCTGCTTGACCTGGCACGCTTTCACGGCGTCACCCCGCTGCTCGCCCACCACTTGACCTCAAACGGCCTGCTGGATATGGTTCCGGTAACTTATGTACAGTTACTCAAACAAGCTTATCATTCGAACCTGTACCGTAACCTCCGCCTGAGCACGGAGCTGGAAGAGGTGTGTTCGGGCCTGGCTCAGCGCGGCATCGAGTCCCTCACCCTGAAAGGCCCCGTAATGGCCGAGATGCTGTACGGGAACCCCGGCCTGCGCCGGATAGTGGACCTTGACCTGCTGGTGCGCCGTGAAGACCTGCCTGAGGCAGGTTCTTTCCTCCTCGCCCGGGGCTATCATCAGATAACTCCCCGCTGGAACGGAGAACACCCCTTTCATCAGGCGCCGTACGTCAAGCAGGGACAGGTGCCCGTCTACATCGAACTGCACTGGAGTCTCGATGACCCGGCGCTGCTCTCGATAGCGGAATCAGCGGTGTGGCAGCGCGCCCAACCGGTCGAAATTGCGGGGAAGACCGTGCGCGTCCTGTCGCCGGAAGACAATTTGCTGTTCCTGGCCAACCAGTTGAGCAAACAGGACGACTGCTGGCTGCGCACCGTCGGAGACATCGCCGTGCTCATCAAGCAGCACGAACACCTGGACTGGAACTACGTGGCTGGCTCGGCCCGCTCCTGGCAAATGACGGCATCCCTGTACTACGCCCTGCTGTGGGCCAGGGACCTGCTGTGGGCACCAGTGCCGGCAAAGACGATGGAAGCCGTAATTCCGCCGCGGTGGCAGAGCCTCCTGCTGGACCTTCTCTCCGGCAGAGAGGCGTTCATCTCACCGTCTGGCTGGCACAGGATAAGAATGGAAACGCTCATCCTGTTCCGTGCTCTGGGAATGAGTGGCCGCCGCAGTATGGCTGCGGTGCTGGACAGGCACCGCAGCGGCGCCAGAACGCTCTGGCTCAAGACGGCCGTCATGGCCTTGTGCGCTTTCGTGTTTGCTTTGCCACGGAACGGCAGGTATGCCCTCTCTCGTCTGAAAAGCGCCTAACCCCGACCATCCCTCCGTAATGCAAAAATGTAGCCGCCCCAGGCATCCCGATGCCTTATGCCCGGAGGCGGCGGGGTAAGGAACCTTGAGCCGTGGGGTTGAGCTACGGTACCGTCAGGCGGCGCCGATGAAGCGCGATGCTGCGAGGTAAACGGCCCACCGCCGGCGACTTTACCCTGCCCGGCGACTTACCGGTTACTCATCACAGCAGAAACCGCAGGAAGGGTTGACAAAGGCCTGCAGGAAGGTCATGTTCAGGCCGCTGCCGAACTGGCAGAGTGCTCCGGGTTCCAGTGTTTCCGATGTTAGCTCCGGTTTGACGTATGGTTCTTTGGACATGGCATCTCCTCTCTGGCTTGACTCAGCCGCCAGCGCATCCGTGCTTGCCGGCAAGCAGTCGAGCTCGGGCCATCGGGACGCCCGGACTCGGCATAGGCCACACCAGCACACCGATGGCAATAAGCCATCAGTTCACACTGGTTGCAGGCATACAGGTCAGTACGCCTGACCGACCTCAGGTACCGTAGCTCAGCGCACGGCTCAACGCTCCACAGCACATTGAAGTCAGTTCGCCTGATATTGCCCAGCTTCAAGTGGAAGCTGGGACAGGGATAAACGTCTCCGCCGGGAGAAATAGAGCACATTCCCTTCCCGGCCTTGCAGAGACCCCATCCTTCTCCGACCACATCTCCCGCCTTCGGGGGCTGCCAGCTGCAACCCAGCAGTTCATCTTCCGAGGCTTCATACCGGAACGGAAAGCACTCTCCCATCTTGGAAGGCACCAGGCCCAGGTCAATGACCGGGACGGCCCCCAGACCGGCCACCAGCTTTTTCACTTCTTCAAGCTCCTGGTAGTTATGGTTCATAACCAGCGTTTGCACAAGGGGAGTCATTCCCCGGCTGACCAGCCGCTCTATTCCCCGCAGCGCTCTCCTGAAGGAGCCCGGCACGCCCGTTATCCGCTCGTGTGTGGGCGCAGTAGCGCCGTACAGGCTGGTGGCTATAGAAAACGGTTTCAGCCCGGCGATTTCCCGGGCAATATCCGGGGTAACCAGCGTACAGTTGGTGAGCAGTCCCACCATGAAACCCTGGCGCCGGGCGCTGCCGGCAATCTCCAGGAAATCCCTTCTGACCATGACCTCACCGCCGGTGAACAGAAGATACATCGCGCCCGCCGCTTTAAGCTGGCCGAACACATCCTCCCACTCCCCGGCAGACAGCTCCTCCTCGCCGGGCCGGTCAACGTAACAGTGTCCGCAGCGCAGGTTACACCGGTAGGTTAGTTCCAGAACTGCCTGTACCGGTATGTGGCTGCGGGTGCACCGGGCGATGACCTCCTGGAGGAGATGCTTTGTCTTTACCGCCTGCTCAGTCACTGCCCGCCGTCGCTCCGTTCCGCGTAATAATGCCTGCCGCCATCATTTTATCGATTATCTCCCGCACATCCAGAAGGGCCTGCTCCCGCGCCACATCGAAACGCCCGCACAGGCTATCCGCCAGCCCTTCCTCGTTAACTGAGCCGTCGCAAAGCTCCCACAGGTAGGCCGCGGTCTTGTTCAGCACATGGGTCGCAGTACCGTCATCTTTGATTACCACCACCTCGTCTTCAATCTTCCGCCAAATTGCATCGCTGGCCTTATTGATTCCGTTTCCCATGCGGGCCTTCCCTCCATTAACCGAGCGTTTCTTCCACCTGCTCCACCGTACGCCAGAGCGCTTCCGCATCCAGGGTAAACTCCAGCTCATAAACGGGCACCGAGCCGACCACTTCCCGGCTAAAGTCAGCCATCAGGGCATACACTCCGCGCCTGTCGGTCTGGCCGATGTAGGCGGGGTTGACTATCTGGCGCAGAAAACGCAGATACGCCGCCGGCCCGTTGAGCGGTGTGGCCAGGGTCCGGCGGCTCTGTTTGAGCAAAAAAACGCAGCGGAGCGGTCCCGCCGCACCGGGCGATACACCACATCCCCCTATGATGGGCACCCCATGCACGCCAAGACCGCTGCCGTTCCCATTGGAACGGGACACCAGCACCATCTCGTCGTTTATTACCCGTCCGCAGCCGTCGGTGCAGAAGCGCCCTACGGTAGTCTTGCCTGTTTCACAAGGCCCGGCGAACAGGTCCACGCCCCCGCGGCGCTGTATGCCGCAGCCGTGCACCAGGAAAGCGGGCGGGACATCCCCGTACTTCACCTTGCACCCGGAGTAATAGGCGAGCGCCATAAGCTGATTGAGATGATTGAACCAGACCTTCGGGTTCACCAGCGGCTCTTCCCCCACTATGTTCACCCGGCGGGAGTCCAGGTCATAGTTACCGCTGACCACCTGGCTGGTGGTGAAGAACCGATTGCCGGTGTGGATAAAACGGGTGCGGGAGATAGCGCTTTCCAGAGCCGCCGTATCCAGCCGGTTTGTACCTTCCAGATGGACGCGGATATCCGCAGGCCCCGCGGCAAGATATTCCCGGTACAGGCCTACCAGCCTGCGGTATACCGCCGGGTCGCCGAAGCTGAACGAGCAGCGGATGCTCCCGATGCCTATCAGCAGAGTATTGTCGGAGCCGGCCTCTGTCTTACTTTCCGTTTCTGTCCGTTCCAGATACTGTTTCACCGCATTCTTTCAGGCTGATAACCCTGTTCTTTCCGTTTATAACAATACTGCGGAACTGTTGGTACGACGGTTATCATCAGGTTAGAAAAAGGTGAGAATGTTCACCGGGCAGACCTGCCGGGCGGGCACCAGGTGATAGCACCCACGTTGCAGCGGCAGGTATCCGGCATAGTATAATGAATTAAACGCCCTAAAAGTGAACCGTGGAGGTGTCAGTATGGCAGAAGGTCTGAGCATGGCCAGGAAAAAGGAAATCATGAAGGACATCATCCTGAAGCTGCACCGGGGGCTGTCAGCAGGCGAGGCAAAAGACAGGTTTGAAAAAGAGGTGGGCTCGGTCAGTTCCTCCGAGATAGCGGAGATAGAACAGACTCTGATTGACGAAGGGCTTTCGCCGGAGGAAATCAAGAAGTTCTGCAACGTGCACGCTCTCATCTTTCAGTCGGCGCTGGAGAAAGCGGCCACCGAGGAAACCTTTCCTTCCCATCCCGTATTCCTGTTCAAGTCGGAAAACCGCGAAATCGAAAAGCGCACCGCCGCCCTCAAGGAAGTCATCTCCGGGAGCAAGGCCGAGCTGTCATCGCTGAAGAAGCAGGTAAGCCCGCTATTGCAGGAATTGCGGGGGGTCACCACCCACTACGAGCGTAAGGAGCAGCTCCTCTTCCCCTTCCTGGAGAAGCACGGCTTTATGGGACCCTCCAAGGTGATGTGGGGCAAGGACAACGAGATCCGGGATATGCTCAAGGCCGCCGTGGCCGGGCTGGAAAAAGTCAATACGGAGGCAGACTTCAGCGCCTATGTGAAGGATAAACTGCAACCCCTCATCGAGGAAGTCGAGGGGATGATTTTCAAGGAAGAGAATATCCTGTTCCCCACCTCCCTGGAGAAGCTGGCCCCGGAGGAGTGGGTGGAGGTGCTGCGGGAAAGCGAGGACGTGGGCTACATATTCATCCAGAAACCGGCGGAAACAGAAGAGCTGACGAAGAACCTGACCGCCGCACTGCTGGAAGAGCCGGTGCTGCAGGACGGCGCCGTCACCCTGCCCACAGGGACCATACGGCTCAACGAGCTTATGTCCCTGCTCAATACCCTGCCCGTGGACCTGACCTTCGTAGACAGTGAGGACACGGTCAGGTACTTCACCGAAAGCAGTGACCGCATCTTCCGCCGGACGAAGTCCGTAATCGGGAGGAAGGTGCAGAACTGCCATCCGCCGCAGAGTGTGGACGTGGTGGAGAAGATCCTGGCCTCCTTCAAGGAAGGCAAAAAGAATAGCTACGAATTCTGGATACCCCTGGGAGACAAGTTCGTTTACATCAGATATTTTGCCCTGAGGGACAAAAACGGCGATTACCTGGGCACGGTGGAGGTGACCCAGGACATCAGCAAAATCAAGAAGCTGGAAGGGGAGAAGCGATTGCTCGATGAAAGAGATTGACCTCAGGAAGAGCGTCTACGAGCTGACCAGCGTCTATCCGGAGCTGATTGCGCTGTTGAAGGAGCTGGGGTTCCTGGGGGTGGCGAACCCCGTGGCGAGGAACACGCTGGGGCGGGTGACCACCATGCCGCAGGGCTGCGAGAAACAGGGCAAAGACCTGGACGAGGTGATAAAGAAGCTGGAAGAGGCCGGCTTCTCTGTCAGGCGGTAAGTGACGGCGGGGCCTGTGAATTATCCATCCTCTGATACAAGGTAGAGGAGCGGCGCCCGTCGCTACGGCTTACTCTTTTCTTGACGCACCGCTATTCGACGGTCACGCTCTTGGCCAGGTTGCGGGGAAAATCAATGGGGCAGCCCCGTTCCTTCGCCGCATAGTAAGCCAGAAGCTGCAGAGCCACGGCATTCACCACCGGAGAAAAGAGTGGGGCCACGGACGGCAACTCGATCAGGGAATCAGCCACCTTGACCACCTCCTCATCGCCTTCCTCCATCAGCGCCAGCACCATAGCCTTCCTGGCCTTGACCTCCTTGATTGCGGTCAGCATAGCCTCATAGGTATTGTCCCTGGCCACCACCGCCACCACCGGCGTACCTTCCTTGAGCAGAGCGATGGGCCCATGCTTGAGTTCTCCCGCTGCATAACCCTCGGCGTGAATATAGGAAATCTCTTTGAGCTTGAGCGCCCCTTCCAGCGCAACCGCGAAATTCAGTCCCCGGCCGATGAAGAACACGTTCTCGGCTGCCGCCAAACGCGCCGCCTCCCGGGCGATGGCCGGCTCACTGTCCAGCACCCGCTGCACTTTGCTGGGCATCTGCCTCATCTCCCGCACCAGATTCTCCCGCAAACGGAGGTCAAGCCGGGAGCCAGACAGCGCCAGCCAGTACAGCGCCATAAGCTGAGCGGTGAAAGTCTTGGTGGCGGCAACGCTGAGCTCCGGGCCGGCATAGGTGTAAATAACACGGTCCGCCAGCCGGGTAGCGGTGCTGCCCAGCACATTGGTGATGACCACCACCCCGGCGCCCACCTCCCGCAGCTTGGCGATGGCCTTGAGCGCGTCCGCGGTCTCGCCCGACTGGGTAATGACAATGGCCTTGCTGCGGGGCCTTACCCGACCCGCATAGCTGAACTCGGAGGCCAGCTCGGTCCTTACCGGTATCTCCAGCAGATTTTCCAGAAAATACTTGCCCACCAGCCCGGCGTGATACGATGTGCCGCAGGCCACGATGAGCAACTCCGCCGGCGGGTCACCGTTTCCGGTCAGGGTGGCGGGGAGCTCTTCATCTGACAGATACGAGCCGATGGTGTCCCGTATCACTCTGGGCTGCTCGTGGATTTCCTTGAGCATGAAATGCTCGTAGCCCGTCTTCTGTGCATCCGCCACGCTCCAGGCAATATGTTGCTGCTCCCGGGTCACGGCCACCCCTCCCCTGCTCACCTGCACGCCGTCCCCGTTCACCCGGCAGAT
>CAZZAU010000031.1:0-12805 GCA_964652725.1 uncultured Dehalococcoidaceae bacterium
GTTCCACCTGCAGATGGCTCAGCCACTGTACGTAGAGGTGATAGCGCCGGCTTTCTTCATCGTAGCCGTCAGGCCCGATATTCCCGTCCCTGACGGGCTGCGGCCACCGTTGCCAGGGGAGGGCCTGCTTCTCGGCGGTGGCCATAAAGCGCGCGTAGTCATTCACCAGGGGATTGGCCTCGCCGAAGCGCAACAGCGCCTCCAGGCGCGCGGAGTCCCCGGCGAAGAGGCACCGGCACAGCTTCTCCAGTACGCTGCGTTTTAGCTTCATCTGGCGCTGGTAGTCCACCAGCGGCGCCCGGCGCAGGCTTTCTATTTCCCGCACAAATGCGCCTGATGACATCAGCTCCCGCGCTTCAGGGCAGCGGGACAGCTCCGGTATGCCAGCCATGTCCAGATAGAACTCGTTCCAGAGCAACCGGCTGCCGGGCAGGTAGGGACTGGGCTCGAAAGGCTCTGTGGGTGGGGCCGCCAGTATGGGCAGGGTGGCCACTACCCCGCCTCCCAGCCCCACCGTCCAGTCCAGCAGCCTTTCGAGGTCGGAGAAGTCGCCTCCTCCCCAGCTTTCCGCGGTGTGCAGGGCATACAGCGGCAGGAATACGCCCCAAACCTTATCGTCGTCGCTTTCAGGGATGCAGGCCAGGCGGGGTGCGGAGATAACAAGGGTCTGCGCGCTTTTCCCCGCTATCTCCACGGTGAGCCGGTGGTACCCGTGGCTCACCTCCGGCAGAGTCAGCTGCTTCACCACATAGTGCGCGCCCTCAAGCTCCTGCGTTTCCAGAGTGGGCAGGTCCGTTCCGTGGCAGGTCCATCGCCGCTGCTCGCCTGTCTCAAGCACCAGCTCGCAGGCGATGGCAGTGGCGTCCAGAGAGCGGGGGAAACGGAGCTGCAACCGGGATGGCTGCCCGTCCCAGGCCACCGCCACCGGCGACAGCAATTGCTGCCAGAGTTCCCGCCGCTTCTGCCTCAGTGCGCCGGGAACGTCGCCGGGACTGAGAACACCCGCACCGAGTGACCGGAGTATTGTCAGCAGTGATTCCGCGGGCGCCCCGCGTCTCTGGTGGAGCATATCATAGTAAGCGGTCTGTACGCCGCAGAGATGGGCCAGCCTGTGGAGCGGGTTTCCGCCGGAAATGTCCATTGCTGCAGACACGGGGGTGACGAGCCTAAGTACTTCTCTTGAAGAATACCGCACCCAGCGGCGGCAGGTTGATGGTGAGCGAATAGGGACGCCCGTGCAGGGGGAGGGGCGCCGCTTCCACATCTCCCATATTGCCCTGGCCGCTCCCGCCGTACTCCCGGGCATCGCTGTTGAGCAGCTCGTGCCACAGCCCGGATTCAGGCACGCCCACCCGGTAGTTGAGGTGAGTCTCCGGGGTGAAATTGCATACCACCAGTATCCGGTCTTGCGGATTGTGCGCTTTGCGCAGCAGACTGACCACGCTGTGCTCCACGTCATTGCAGTCCACCCACTCGAAGCCGGCAGGCTCGAAGTCCACCTGGTGCAGGGCCGGCTGGCCGGAATGGAGGCGGTTCAGGTCCTCCACCCACCGCTTGAGGCCCTGGTGCGGCGGGTACTGGAGCAGGTGCCACTCCAGGCTATCCTCGTGGGACCACTCACGCCACTGGCCGAATTCGCTGCCCATAAACAACAGCTTCTTGCCCGGCTGGGCATACATATAGCCCAGGAGAACGCGCAGATTGGCGAACTTCTGCCAGTTATCCCCCGGCATCTTGCCCAGCAGCGAGGCCTTGCCGTGCACCACCTCGTCGTGGGAGAGGGGTAGAATGAAGTTCTCGAAAAAGGAATACACCATGCGGAAGGTAAGGTTGTTGTGATGGTACTTGCGGTGGATGGGGTCTTTGGACATATACTCCAGAGTATCATGCATCCAGCCCATATCCCATTTGAGACCGAAGCCCAGCCCGCCTATGTAGGTAGGCCGCGAGACCATGGGCCAGGCGGTTGACTCCTCGGCGATGGTCTGCACGTCCGGGTATTCATGATAGACCGCCTGGTTGAAGTGCCGCAGGAAGTTGATGGCTTCCAGATTCTCGCGCCCGCCGAACTTGTTGGGTATCCACTCTCCCGCTTTCCGGCCGTAGTCCAGGTAAAGCATTGAAGCCACCGCGTCCACGCGCAACCCGTCGATGTGATAGCGGTCCAGCCAGAACAGGGCGTTGCTGAGCAGGAAGCTGCGCACCTCGTTGCGGTTGTAGTTGAAGATGAAGCTGTTCCAGTCCGGGTGAATACCCTGCCTGGGGTCTTCATGCTCGTAAAGGTGGGTGCCGTCAAAGTACCCCGGCCCGTGCTCATCGGTGGGGAAATGGGAGGGGACCCAGTCCAGAATCACCCCGATGCCCTGCTGGTGCAGGTAGTCAACGAGGTACATGAAGTCCTGCGGGGTGCCGTACCTGGAGGTGGGAGCGAAGTACCCGGTGACCTGGTAGCCCCAGGAGCCGTAGAAGGGGTGTTCCATAATGGGCAGTAGCTCTACGTGAGAAAAGCCCATCTCTTTCACGTATTCGGCCAGCTGCGGGGCCATCTCCCGGTAGGTGAGAGAGCGGTTCCCCTCTTCCGGAATCCTGCGCCAGGAGCCCAGATGGACTTCGTAGACGGAAATCGGAGCATCCAGGACATTCTTCTGCCACCGCTTCTCCATCCATTCCGCATCGCTCCAGGTATAGTCCAGGTCCCATATGATGGAGGCAGTCCTGGGCGGTACCTCGTCATACAGGGCCATGGGGTCAGTCTTCTCTACTTTGTAGCCGCCGTGGTGGGAGGCGATGTAGAACTTGTAGAGGGTTCCCTTGCCGATGCCGGGGACAAAACCCTCCCAGATGCCGGACTGACCCCTGGGACGTAGCGGGTGGTTATTGCGCTTCCAGTCATTGAAATTGCCTATCACTGACACCTGGCGGGCGTTGGGCGCCCAGACGGCGAAGAAGGTGCCTTCCGTGTCGTCCACTGACGCCCGGTGGGCGCCCAGCTTTTCGTATAGGCGGTAATGCGTGCCTTCGTTGAAGAGATAGAGGTCATGGTCCGTGAGCAGGGAGAAATCATAGCGCACGTTCCCGGAGACAGCCTGTTCATTTTGAACCGCATCTTTCTTCTCTTTTCTCTGTGCCATAGTTCTCCGCTCCTCCAACATCTTTTACTGGTTTTGTTCCGCCAACTCCATCAACTGCAGGATTCCCTGTAGGGGTACCCTGACCCATTCCGGGCGGTTGTTGAGCTCGTAGCCCACCTCATAAACGGCCTTTTCCAGGATGTAGGCATCAAGAAGGGCCCTTACTTCCTGAAGGTCTCTGGGCAGAAGCCTGGCGGGGCCGACCTCTTTCAGATAAGCGCTGAGGAAAGTGGAGGCGACCCAGTAGTACCAGAACCTACCCCACTGCTCAAGTACCGGCTGGTCTTCGAGGCGCAGCGAAGACGATGTCTGGCGGGACAGTGCGGTATGAGTGACGTAGTCAAAGGAACGTATCATACCGGCCACATCGCGCAGCGGCGAGCGCTTGAGTCTCCGTTCGCCCAGAGAGCGCGCCGGCTCTCCCTCAAAGTCAATGATGACGAAATCCTTGCCCGTATAGAGCACCTGGCCCAGGTGATAATCACCGTGGCAGCGGATACGCGAGGCCCTGATTTTCCAGCGGCGGATGAGCAGAAAGCGCCCGATAACGTCTTCCTGGAGGTCGAGCACCTTCAGGGCAGACTCACGGATTTCCGCGGGAAGGGCATCCAGACGGCTGCGGAGCAGCCCGAAGGTCTGCACGGTGAAGCTCCGCATTGAATGGTAGATGGAGTTCTGGTACATAAAGGTAAACGGCTCGGGGGTAAACTCGGGGTCATCGCGGGAGGAGGCCAGAGCGCAGTGCAGTTCCGCCGTACGTTTGCCCAGAAGCTGGGCAGAAGGCAGATAAGCACCGATGGTCTCCTCGGCAAGAGCCGGTATCTCCTCCTCGGCGGTGACGAAGTGCTTGAGAGGGATGGGGGGCATCTGCACGGTGGGATGCGCCATAGCGTGCTCAAAAAAGTGCTCCAGTGAGTCCAGAGTGTACTGCCAGGCATCACCTTCATTGGACACCAGGCCCTGCAGCATTATCAGGCTGGATGGCTGCATCCTTTTCCGGCGGTATTCAATGCTTCCCGCCAGGGGGGGCATGCTGGTGAAGTCCGTTTTCTCGGTGAGAAAGCGTCCTATCTCTATGTCCGGGTTGATGCCTTCCTCCAGCCGCCGGAAAAGCTTGAGTATCAGCCGGTCGCCGTAAACCACCGAGCTGTTGGTCTGTTCCACCTGCAGTGGCCTGGGTTCCAGATTGGCCTCTCTGGGCCCGCGGACACTGCGGAAAGCCCTGGTGGGTATAGCTACCACATCGCCGGCTTCCCCGCGAAAGCGCCGCCGCCTCCCGATGATGTCCACCAGCTCCTGGCTGACAGCACCGTGCAGGAGGGCATCATAAAGCAGGCTTTCTCCGGTGCTCCTGCCTCTGGGCTTCAGCCGGGCTATGATGGCCCGGGGAGTTGCCGTTTCCAGTTGCTTCAATTCTTCCGCGGGCTCCACGCCGAGCAGGAGTACGTATGTTTCCGGCTCCCCGTCCGTATACTCCACGGAGAGGAGGACCAGGTAGACGGTAGCATGCTTCAGCTTGATGGGCACCGCGTCCTGTATTTCGGCAAGGCGGCTGATGCGCGCCTTGCTGCGGAACCAGCGCCGCTCTCTTATGTATTTGAGCAAAATCCCTTCCAGCGCGGGTCGGGTCTGTTTGGCAAACAGGTCGCCTCCCCGCCAGCTCAGCGCGGGTACCGCTGCGTGGACTTCTTCAGGCATGGCGCGCTGTCTGGGAGGCCTCTCTGTCTCTTTTTCAAGAGCAAACCAGAAGAAGTTGTACGGGCCCAGGGTGATGGTATATCTGGCCTTCTCCACCGGGGCGAATTGCACCCGGCCGAAGAGCTCAACGGGAACGGAGTCAGCGTACTCGCCGAGGTCCAGGTGGGCCTGCTGGGCCATGCGGGACAGGTTGGCCACCACCAGAATGGTCTCCTCCTGGCATTTGCGCACGAAAGCGAGCACCTTGCGGTTTTCCGGCTGCAGGAACTGAAGCGTCCCCTGGCTGAACGCCCGGTAGCGTTTGCGCAGTGCGATAAGGCGCTTCATCCACCACAGCAAAGAGTCCGGGTTGTTCTGCTGGTTCTCCACATTTATAGCTTCATAGTTGTATTCGGGGTCGATGATGGGGGGCAGGAACAACCTCTGGGGATTGGCCCGGGAGAAACCGGCGTTCCGGTCCGGGCTCCACTGCATGGGGGTGCGCACGCCGTTACGGTCGCCCAGGTAGAAATTGTCTCCCATACCGATTTCGTCCCCGTAGTAGATAACGGGGGTTCCGGGCAGAGAGAAGAGGAGCGCGTTCATCAGCTCTATCTTCTTGCGGTCGTTATTCAGCAGCGGCGCCAGTCGCCGGCGTATGCCCAGGGTGATTCGGGCGGCTGAGTCCCGGGCATAGACCCGGTACATGTAGTCCCGCTCCTCGTCGGTTACCATCTCCAGGGTAAGCTCATCGTGATTGCGCAGGAACAGTGCCCACTGGCAGCTCTCGGGGATGGACGGGGTAAGTTGCATAATATCGATGATGGGGAAGCGGTCCTCCATGCGGATAGCCATAAACATGCGGGGCATCAGGGGGAAATGAAAGGCCAGGTGAAACTCGTCACCCTGGCCGAAGTACGCGGCCGCATCCTCCGGCCACTGGTTGGCCTCCGCCAGCAGCATACGGTTTTTAAATCTGCTGTCGATGTGTTCTCTGAGCTCTTTCACGAAGGCATGCGTCTCGGGCAGGTTCTCGCAGGAAGTGCCTTCGCGCTCGTAAAGATAGGGTACGGCGTCGATGCGCAGCCCGTCCACACCCTGTCGTAGCCAGAAGTCAAGCACCCGGAGCACCGCCCGGCGCACCTCGGGATTGTCGTAGTTGAGGTCAGGCTGGTGCGAGTAGAAACGGTGCCAGTAATAGGCCCCGGCAACCGGGTCCAGAGTCCAGTTGGATGCCTCGAAATCTTTGAAGATGATGCGTGCGTCCCGGTACCTGTCCTGAGTCTCGCTCCAGACATAGAAGTCCCGCCGCTGGTCTTTGGACGGCGCCCGGCGGGCGCGCTGGAACCAGGGGTGCTGGTCAGAGGTATGGTTGATTACCAGCTCGGTGATGACGCGGATGCCGCGGCGGTGGGCTTCCTGCACCAGGGCGCGGAAATCATTCATGCTGCCATACACGGGCTGTATGCTTGTATAGTCAGATATATCATAGCCATCGTCTTTTAATGGGGAGGGGTAGAAGGGCAGCAGCCAGATGGCGTTGATGCCTAGGTCCTGGAGATAGTCCAGCTTCCCGATAAGCCCGACAAAGTCGCCTACTCCATCGCCGTCGCTATCCATAAAGGAACGGACGTGGAGTTCATAAATCACGGCTTCTTTGTACCAGAGCGGGTTATCATCCGGGGGAAGAAGGGCGCGTTGTCTCGGCATGGCAGCTAGCTCACTTGACCAAAAGTGTGCGTACGTATTCCAGAAGCTCTTTCACTCCGATTGGTTTCACCAGCACGCCCCGGGCGCCGGATTTCACGCTATCCTGCTGGATTATGGGGCTGCGCTGAGGTGATATAATCATGAAAGGCACTTTGAGTTTGTTCAGCTGCTCGCAGCGGCTCCAGATACTCTGATCAAAGCCTGACACATCTATGAGCGCCAGGTCCACCTTGCTCTCGCTCAGGAGTACCTGGTCCAGCTCGGCCAGGCTGGCGGCATGGATGGCGATGAAGCCTTCACGTTCCAGTTGCTGTGCCAGCTGCTCAAGGCTGTTCGTGTTGCTATCCACTACCAGTATGGTCTGCTTTTCAGCCATCCGTTTGACCGCCGCTTTGCATATATCCCATTATACCGTGTAATGCACACTTATTGACAGGGGCGTCCGGTCACCGGCATCCCGCCTACATGTAGTAATCGAAGTCCCGTTCCGTACGCAGGCGGCGGTGGATGCGGAAAATGTGGGCCGGTGCGCTGTGCGGATTGAGCTCTACGTAGTTCCTGGGTCCATGCCACACATAGCGGGCGCCACTCAGCAGGTCGTGCACCTGATAGGGTTCCTGTTCGCTCAGCCCGAGGTCGCCGAGGGGCAGCTCCACCCATCCGGAGTGGGTGTAACGGTGGTGCAGGTTGACCACCACCAGGATGATATTGCTCAGGTCAGTTGTGTGTTTGCTGTAACAGATGAGCTCCTCGTTATCCACTCCGTGGAAATTAAGATTGTCATTGCTTTGCAGGGCGGGGTTTTCTCTTCTGATTGCGTTTACCTTGGCGATAAAGTCCTTAAGGCTGTCCGGGCGCTGGATATCCCAGTGCTTTATCTCGTATTTCTCCGAATTGAGATATTCCTCGCTGCCCTGCTGGCGGGGACGGTGCTCCATCAGTTCAAAGGCGGGACCGTAGATACCGTAGTTGGGCCCCAGCGTGGCCGCCAGCACCAGCCTGGTCATAAAGGCGGGCCGCCCTCCCACCTGCAGGTATTCGGTGAGGATGTCCGGGGTGTTCGGCCACAGGTTGGGGCGGAAGAACTCCTTCACCCCGGTTTTGGTGAGCTCGGTGAAGTACTGGGCCAGTTCCCATTTGGTATTCCGCCAGGCGAAATAGGTATAGGACTGAGTGAAGCCCAGCTTGGCGAGCCGGTACATCACCTTGGGACGGGTAAAGGCCTCGGAAAGAAAGATGACATCCGGATATTCTCTGCTCAATTCTCCTATCACCCACTCCCAGAAGGGGAAGGGTTTGGTGTGGGGATTGTCCACGCGGAAGATGCGCACGCCCTGTTCAATCCAGAACGTGAATACGCTCTTCAGTTCGTCCCACAGCTCCCGCCATCCTTCGCTCTCGAAGTTAAGAGGATAAATGTCTTCGTACCTCTTGGGCGGGTTCTCCGCATACTGTACCGAGCCGTCAGGCCGGTAGCGGAACCATTCCGGGTGCTCTTTCAGGTAGGGGTGGTCAGGCGAGCACTGGAAGGCGATGTCCAGCGCGATTTCGATGTTTTGCTCTCCGGCCTTACGGACCAGCTCGCGGAAATCCTCCAGCGTGCCGAGCCCGGGATGGATGGACTTATGGCCGCCTTCCTCCGAGCCGATGGCCCACGGCGTGCCCGGGTCTTCCGGACCTGCGGTGAGGGCATTGTTCTTCCCTTTGCGGTTGGTATGCCCGATGGGGTGGATGGGGGGGAAGTACAGCACATCAAAACCCATACCGGCGATATAGGGCAGGTGCGCCTGGCAGTCCTTGAAGGTGCCGTGCCTCCCGGCCTCCGGGGTGCAGGAGCGGGGGAACATCTCATACCAGGTGCTGAAACCGGCGGCCCGGCGCTCCACCACAACTTCCAGCTCCTTGCCGTAATCGGTGGCGGCTTTCCTTTCCGGATAGAGGTCCATCAGCTCAAGCAGCTCTTCGCTGAGGGCGAGCTGGACCTTCTCTTCGTCCGGGAGCTGCTCGGAGCGCAATGCCTCGGCCCATTCTTTCAGGGTCTGTGCATCCGGTTCGTAGGCGCGGGCGATGGCTTCCTCGACCAGAGCGGCGCCGGCCAGAAGGTCAATGGAGACCTGCTGTGCCGCCTGGACCCTCTTCGCCAGATCGCTTCGCCAGGAGCGGAATCGGTCCACCCACGCGGTGAGCGTGTAGAAATAGCGTCCGCACTCGGACACGGTGAAGGAGCCTCGCCAGCGGTCATTGACCAGAAACTCCATGGGCGCTTCTTCCCACCTGGCGGCGTTCTCGCGCCGGTAGAGAAGAAGCGCGAATAGCGTATCGTGTCCGTCGGCGAAGATGTCCGCCTCAACGGTTACTGTCTCTCCAGTAATCCGTTTGATAGGGAAGCGGCCGCCATCTATCTCCGGCTTGACGCCCTCAATTACCGCCCGTCTTATTCCGTCTTCTTTCTGCAACCGGGCTCCTTCGCTCACTGGCTGCCTGACGGCATTATCCGGATGTTATGAAAATTTTATGTTCCATCCAACGATTATGCCCCAGCGATACGCTCTTGTCAACGCATGTCACCGCCCGGCAAAGTTCACTCTCCCCACTTTACTTAGGCACAACAGCACCTATCGTGGTCGGCAAGGGGGTGTGCGATGATACCATCTAAAGTGAATTGTGCCTATCTACCTATAGTGCTATACTGCCTGCAAAGGATAAAGCAGGTAGGGGCAATAAAAAATGGTAGACATAGACTTACTGCAATTTTTTGTCCAGGTGTGGGAAATGTACCACACTAATCCTATATTTTGGATAATTGCGATTCCATTTGCCCTATGGTGGGTGAATTTCTTGAAAAGTCAATTCTATAATTTGGGTCTTACAAGGTTAGCATCTAGTATTTTTTATTTAGCCGGTAAACTAACCCATCGTGCTGAAAAGAAATCATTTGTCACTCCAAGCCCAAGAAGTGGAGCTCCTTTTAAGCTATGGAAAGAGTTGATGATATTCCCATTATTTATGTCTCCTCTTGTAATATTTATTGCATTTACTGCGGATTATTCCGTATTTAGTGTTCAGTGGTGGTTTGTTGTATTTATGTCCATAGCAATTGTGCTTTTTTTCAGTATACCAGTATATTTACCAACGCTGGCAGAATGGTTAAAGATAAAGAACAAAGTAAAAGAAGCTATTCAAAAATTAACACTATTAAATATAGGAGACAAAGAAACGGGTCATAGCTTTTTAGATTTATTTGTCAAAGTAGCGGATGAATTCCGCATGGGGCTTGACCCGAGACTATTACCTATCATTGTTCAGGTCAACCAATTGGATAACCTTCTTTTTCTTAATGAATTGGTTTCCTTAAGTCTCATTAGACCGGACAGAAAAACCGAGCCAGATGTATTAGCAAATCGTTATTACCTAACTAGGATTGGGGCAACACTTGTAGAAAAGCTGAAAAAGAAAGAGAAGGAGAAGGGCCAGAAGTGAGTTACATACGTTCAAAACAAATCCCGCCAGGTTCCGGTAACTGGTATGACTACGAAGTTATGGGCGTGCGTAAGGGTAAAAAGGTCATGCAAAAGGTTATCCGGTACATAGGCAGGTCAGGTTCCGGTGATTCTACGCTTCACAATAGCCGTATGCCTATACCGTTAGTAACAGTTTTTGAAGAGCCGTCTACTCCAATCGAAAACGAAGCACGTATTACCAAAATGAAAACGCCTTCAAGCCAGATAGCATCTGCATTGGGGATGTACTACGGCGGTATGACCTTAGATGCTATCCAGCAACAATTCAACCAAGACCACGAAATAGACATGAGCGAAAGTAATTACTGGAATTGGGTAGAACGGTTTACCAGAGAAGCAATCAAGCATACTCAGGATTTTAAGCCTGAAGTCAGTGACCAGTGGGTAGCGGATGAAACCTATATGAAGCTAAAAGGCAGGAATGTATATTTCTGGGATATTATTTGCCCTAAGACTAACTACATTTTGGCTACTCATGTATCATTCAACAGGGGTGCTAGGGATGCCAGAATATTGATGAAAAAGGCGGCAGAACGGGCGGGAAGAACGCCAAAGGCGGTAATAACCGATAAGCTACGTTCTTACATCGTGGCTATTGAGGATGAATTTGGAGCGGATACAAAGCACGTTCAAGGTGGTCCCTTTAAGACCGTATCCAGTGGTGAGTCAACGGCAGAAATAGAGCGATTCCACAGAACGCTAGAGCAAAGGACTGAGGTATTCCAGAAGTATGATGATATTGACACTATCAGGCTGTTAACTGGTGGGTGGTTGGTAAACTACAACTTTTTCAAGCAGAATGAGGGATGCGGGAATATCCCGCCAGCACAGGCATCAAATAGGGTTGTGCCTTGTAAAGACTGGAATGATATAGTCATACCTGAAGGCGCACCGGATAACGATTATCAGGTTAGGCTATCCCGCAGGAAATCGGTTAAGAAGGGTAGTCTGGTTATGGATGCTACACTGACGCCTCTAGTAAAATCGGTTTAAGGAGATGAAATGGATATCGTTGCTTTAGTATTAGCCGTTCTGGGGATAGGTGCCACAATTTATGTGGCGTTTTTAGTTGATAAGAGAACTACAAGTTTGATAAAGCGTATAGGAGATATACAATCAGCAGAAATGCCTCCTGAAAAATATGATACTCTTTTAAGACTACTAAATGATAAACGTGGTAATTATGGGTGGATAAAACAGAACGCTCATGGTAAATGGATAATAGTCTGGGAGATGGAAATTAAAGAGGGTATAAGACTTGGCGGCTAGGAAGTCAACGATTGGTGTTGTGCCTAATGAGTAAGCCACGATTGTACTTTGCCCACCGCCCCGGCCGTAATTGACACAGCGGGTCAAATAATCGAAAATGGGGAAAAGGACACCGGAAGGCATGGAGTGAATACCAAGGCCTTACATAAAATAGGATATGGTCTGTATGTGGTCACGTCCAAGAAGGACGGACGGTTCAACGGGCAAATCGCCAATACGCTGTTTCAGGTGACTTCCCAACCCCCCACCGTTGCTGTCAGCATCAACCGTACCAATCTCACCTGGGAGTTCATCAAGGAAAGCAGGGTCTTTGCTGCCTCGGTAGTCTGCGAAAAGGCGCCTATGGCCTTCCTGGGGCGCTTCGGTTTCAGGACGGGCAGAGAGATAGACAAGTTCGATGGCATTAACGCAAGAATCGGGGAGACAGGCGCTCCGATAGTGCTGGATTACGCCGTAGCCTATCTCGAAGCCAGGGTAACTCACGAGATGGACGTGGGTACCCACACCATCTTCGTCGGCGCGGTGGTCAACGCTGATGTCGTCTCGGACGAAGTGTGTATGACCTACGATTTCTATCAGCAGGTGAAAGGCGGAAAGACGCCCAGGAGTGCAGCCAGCTACATAGAGGACGCAGAGGAAAGGAGGGGCCGGAGCTAGAAATGGAAGTTGATTTTACCATAATGGCCGGAGGTGCCGCCGGCCAGGGCGTGCAGTTTCTGGGGCAGATACTCTCCAAAACCATAGCGAGCGGCGGCTTCCACGTTTTCGCCGACCAGGACTATGAGTCCAGGGTACGCGGGGGACATAATTTCTTCCGGGTGCGGGCCAGCGAGAGCGAGGTGCTGGCGGTGTCTCCGGAGCTGGATATCCTCATCGCTCTCAACCCGGAGACGGTGGAACTGCACCGCAAAGAGATGAAAAGAAGAGGGGTGGTTATCTTCGACAAGGAGCAGGGCGGGCCTGAGGGTAAGGGGCTTGTTTCCATTCCCCTGACCAAAATGGCCATGGATGCGGCACAGACGAAGATGGCCACCAATACGGTGGCTGCGGGGGCGGCTCTGGCACTGGCCGCCTACAGTATTGAATTTCTGCTCGATGTGCTGAAGAAGGACCTGGCCGGAAGCAGCGAGAAGGTAGTGCAGGGCAACCTGGATGCCGCCAGAGCCGGATATGATTTCATACGGGAAAATGTAAAGGCGAGGCCGGCGCAGGAGCTGAAGCGCCGCGGCCGCCCGGCGAAGAGAATGTTGCTCAACGGCAACGAAGCGGTCAGCCTGGGGGCGATGGTGGCGGGCTGCAAGTTCATGACCGGATACCCGATGACGCCTTCCTCTTCCATCATGGAATACCTGGCGATGAAGGGCCCCCGCTACGGCATAGTGACCATTCATGTCGAGGACGAGATCTCGGCCATCAATATGGCGGTGGGGGCGGGTTTTGCCGGGGTCAGGGCAATGACGGCCACTTCCGGCGGCGGGTTCGCCCTTATGGTGGAAG
>CAZZAU010000032.1:0-8378 GCA_964652725.1 uncultured Dehalococcoidaceae bacterium
GCCGCCGCAGTTGCCGCCGATGACCGGCGTGCGCTTCCACATCGCCTCGGCGACCGTCAGGCCGAAGCCCTCGCGCGTAGATTTCTGCAGAATGACATCTGAACCGGTCTGGAAAGCGTTCACCTGCAGGTCCTGTATCATCACCGGGTCATGATACAGGTGGATGTCAGGGTCATCGCCGGCGTAGCGTTGAACGCTGCTGAGCACCTCGAGGGCATCCGGGTCATCCGAAGCCGTCATCGCGCCGACGTAGGCCATCTGGAGGCCGGGGATATGCTCTCTGGCCAGGCGGTAGGCATCGATGACGCCCCAGGGGTCCTTCCACAGGTCATAGCGGGCTACCTGTGTAACCAGCGGCCTGTCCACGTCAATGCCCAGACCCGCCAGCACTTCCTTTGCCCGCGCCACCGATATTGGCTGGTGCTTGGGCAGCAAGGGGTCGATGGCGGGGGGGAAGGTGAACACATTTCCTGGCGGCGAACAGCCATCACAAAAGTACTCCGGCATGCTGCGCACCACGGAACTGTAGTTGCTCATATAGGGATAGAGCACCTGCCAGACATCCTTGTTTGGCTTGCTGGCGTCTACGTGGCATATCCAGGCACCATCCGAGGAGCCCAGATACTGGAGCAGCGGCAGTACCTGAGCGTCATGTATCAGCCACAGGTCTGCGGTTACTCCCATTTCCTGGAGGGAGCGGGCAGCTCTTTCGTTGCGGGCCAGGTAGCGGCCTATCTCGGTCTGGTCCGGGGCATCCCCGCCGCCCTGCAGACAGTGATGTAGCATCTTGCTTACCAGGAAGAAGCTTTCGTCAGGCTGGAGGGCATACCATTCAGCGTCTATGCCCACACTTCGCATCAGGGGGACCAGCGATTTCAGGATTTCCGCCACCCCGCCCCCGTCAGCGGTAGCGTTGATGTGGACCACCCGCAGCCCCCGGAGCTTTTCCGCCGTCTGGACGATTTCCAGGAGCTGCCTTTCCGGGGCCATCCCCTGATAGCTCTCGAGCGTTCTTTCGTGGGTAGTGACTTTCTGCATCTATCTCCTTCTCCTCCCGGTCCGACGCCCGGTCCGGCCCGCCGGATGAAAATTAACCTTTTGTTGCCAAGCTCCCGGGGAAGTTTGGCCGGCGAAGGGGCCAGTAACCGGTTTCAATTTCCAGTCTAGTAAAGCGCAGTTAGAAGAAGGTTATAGGAAGGATAGAATTCGATTAGAAGTTCTTATCTATCATGAGGCATAACGTTTCTTTCCCCGGGTTTTGTGCCGCAGGTTTCGAATGTGAAGTTATCACGCTCTTTTTCCGGCGCCCGGAAGGTACTCAACCCCCGTTTATCAACCCGCACCTGCCCAAAATGCACGCCATTTGCCGGGAGTGCCCATCAGCGCTCCCTCCGGGAAAGCTAGGGAGGCAGGGCGGCAGCGCGGGCAGTGAGCGGGACGGGAATCCAAAGTTCGTGGACGCCAAGGGAAGCCGAGCCCCGGCCGGGAGATATACGGCCTGCCGGACCTGAAGACTTTGACGGGTTTCTGAACGTTTTCTCCAACCATAATGTCACAACTTTGCAACTTTTTCGCCCTGCATGGTATGATTTTTTACCGTTGTCGCGCTAAAATATGGACGGAACACCGCGATCAACCCCGGTACTAAACAGTCAAACAAAAAAGAACGGAGGAACCATGAAGATTTCCATTGACCAGGAAGGATGCATCGAATGCGGCAACTGCTCTGACGAGTGTGGTGAGGTATTCGAGCTCAAAGATGGAGAGAAAGCAAGCATCGTGAAGAAGTATCAGAAGGGGGGGCCAGCCACCGGAGAGGTGGGGGATGACCTTGCCGATTGTGCCAGAGGCGCAGCCGATTCCTGCCCGGTAGAAGTTATCAGCGTGGAGTAGCTATTTCCGGACTGGCCGCCGATGACCGGGACTATTGCGGGCGGCCGCGCCGCATTGCCAGATTAGCCGCTACTTCTCCTGGCGTTTTTTGAAGTGCGCGTAGCCCCGGAAGGCGGACCGGTATTCTTCCGCCAGCTCTTCCGCCGTCCTGTTCCTGAAGTGGCCGGACCTGTGGTCATAGATTACGTTTGATGCGCTGCGGAGGCACCAGCCCGGCAGCTCGCGGGCACACTGCAGGCAGACTCTGACTGTCGTGAGAGCACGTATGCCGTGCATCTTCGCCACCTCGTCCGGTATGAGGGCATAGTCAACGGCATAGCTCTTGCCGATAAGTTTGCCGCACGCCTCGCAGTTCTCTCTTTTCACGTTTCACAACCTCTGCCGGACGACCCCGGGCAAGCCCATTATATTCCTATCCCCCCGGTTGTCAATACCCGCGCCGGAGGACTCTTGGCGGGATTTCTCACTTGACAGTTGTCGGCCCGCACAGCAAAATGATTAGACAGAAACGGGTGATTCAACAAACCGGTGCTCGATATCCGGCCGGAGTCGGGCGCGGGATGGGGTCAGGGAAAGGCGCAGAGTTTGCCAGCAGAGCGGTTCCGGGTGCTGCGCATAGACAGGCCGGAGGTCAGACTTCCGATGGCGGAAGAGCAGGCGGAGCTGGCCCGGGTCAATGCGGACGTAGTTGAGGCCGGTTGGAACACAGAAGATGACATAATCGAGGCAGCGAGAGACGTCGATGCCGTGCTGACCGACGCGGCGAAAATGACCCGGCGGGTTGTGGAGTCGCTGGCCAGGTGCAGGGTAATCGTCTCTTATGGCATCGGCTATGACCATATCGACGTGGCTGCGGCCACGGACAATGGTATCCTCGTGGTCAATGTGCCGGACTTTTGCCTGGAAGAGGTCTCCAACCATGCCATCCTCCTGCTGCTGGCCTGTGCCAAGAAACTGGCTTTGATGAACGAAGGCACTAAAGACGGGCAGTGGGCGGAGTGCAAGCGGGCCCAGGCACCGATGGGCCCGATTCACGGGCAGACTCTGGGCATAGCAGGCTGCGGTCACATCGGCCGGTTGACGGCCAGGAAAGCACAGTGCTTCGGCCTGGGGGTAATCGGTTATGACCCCTATCTGGACGGAGATAAGGCGGCGGAATCCGGAATAGAACTGGTTGCTTTGCCCCGGTTGCTGGGAGACGCCGACTACGTATCCGTGCATACTCCATTGAATCAGGAAACCCGGCACCTCATCGGAGAAAAGGAGCTAAGACAGATGAAGCCAGGCGCCTATCTGATAAACACCTCGCGGGGCCCGGTAATTGACGAAGCAGCTCTGGTCAAGGCGCTCCGGGAAGGATGGATAGCCGGGGCGGGACTGGATGTGTTTGACAAGGAACCCGTCGATGTAGAGAACCCGCTGCTCCGGATGGAAAATGTCATCGTTACACCGCACTCCGCCTACTATTCTGACGTTTCATTGCAGCGCTTGCGCACAAGCGTGGGACAGGAAGCGGCGCGGGTGCTGAGCGGGAAATGGCCGAAAAATCCGGTCAACAGGGCAGTCAAGCCCCGGGTAGAGTTGACCTGATGCTGCGGCGAAGCTGAAACTTGCCGTATCCGAAAAAAGGAGGACCGGCCTGTGTCGAACGCGGAATTTATGGAGAGGGCGAAGAGAGTGCTGGCGGGCGCCCACACCAACATGGTCGGCGGGGGCTTCGCTCCGCGCTTTATGGTCAGGGGAGAGGGGGCGCATCTCTATGATGCCGATGGCCGGGAGTACATAGATTACGTGCTGTCGGCGGGGCCGCTAATATTCGGGCACAGCAATGGGACCCTTGTCCGGGCCCTGAAAGAGCAACTGGATACCCTGTGGTCGCTGAACTCCACCATTTACCAGCAGTCCGCTCTGGAGGTGGATGTAGCCGAGAGATTCGTGCGGCATGTGCCCTGCGCCGGGAAGGTCCACTTCAATCCGACCGCTTCCGAGGCGGTGCAACTCGTGCTCCGGCTTGCCAGGGCGTACACCGGCAGACGTTACTTTATCCGCTTCGAGGGGCATTATCACGGATGGTTTGACAACGTCCTGGGTGGAGCGGTCAGTAAAAAACCGGACGGCCGCCCCTTCCCCGAGGAGAACCTGGCCACCGGGGGCAGGGCCGCGTGTGCTCTGGAGCAGGGCTTTCTGCTGCCGTGGAACGATATAGAAGCGCTGGAAGACGTGCTCGGGAAATACGGCGAGGAAGTGGCTCTGGTGATTATGGAACCCATCCTGTGCAATGCCGGCTGCTGCCCGCCCCGTCCCGGCTATCTGGAAAAGGTCAGGGAGCTGTGTAGCGGGAACGGTATCGTCCTATGCTTCGATGAGGTAATCACGGGCTTCAGGGTAGCTCTCAACAGCGCCCAGGGGGTGCTCGGGGTGACGCCGGACATCGCCACTTTTGGCAAGGCGCTGGCCGGCGGGCTGCCGCTGGCCGCCTTCGCGGGGAGAAGAGATATCATGGACCTTATGCTGGAGGGCAAGGTGGTCTCAGGCGGGACCTTCGGCAGGTATCCTCTGGGGCTGGCCGCGGCACTGGCCGGCATCAGGCTACTGGAAGAGGGCGACGGCGCATTCTACAGGAAGGTCGATGCCATTCAAAAGCGGCTTATGGATGGTCTGCGGGAGGTGAGCCGGAGAAGGGGAGTGCCCCTGTTCATTCAGGGCACCAGGGGCGTCTTCATTACCCGCTTTGTGGACAGAGGAAAGGACATCGCCTACAGCGTCAGAGACTTCGCCGGGGTGGATATGCAGAAGGAGAGACGCTGGGCTGAACTGATGGCCGAGGAAGGCGTCATCCTTATGTTCGGCGGCCGGTTCTATATCAGCTCCGCCCACAGCGAGGCCGATGTAGACCGCACCCTGGAATGCGCTGACCGGGTTATGAAGCGGCTCTGACCGCGAAGGGGAAAACCGGTCAAGCCGCCGGCCGGCCGCCGTTCTGATGGGAGTCAGGGACGAGCGTTTGATTATCGAACCGCCCGGCTTCCGGTATCTCAACGTCATCGCTGACGATGCAACTCTTCAGGCTGGCTCCCCGCCCCACTTTCACTCCCCGCCAGAGGACGGAGCTCTCCAGGCTGGCGCCGTCCCCGATACGGCAGCCTGGGCCCAGGACCACCGGTCCTTTCAGGCAGGCCTCACGACCTATGTGGCAGCCGCTGGCAATCATCGCCGGGCTGGTGATGCGGGCGGTGGGATGAACGAACGCGTCCGGGGCGATGCTGACACCATCTGTGCCAGGTCCCACGTTAGCCAGTAAAAGGTCGCAATTCAGGGACCGGTACTTGTCCGGTGTTCCCATGTCCAGCCACCGCCCGACAAACGGATAGCCATAGACCGCTTCGCCCTTTGCCACGAGCAGTGGAAAAAGTCCCCTCTCAAACATGAAGTGGCTGTTTTCCGGCACATACTTAAGCACTTCGGGTTCCAGTATATAGATGCCGGCGTTAACCCAGTGACCGGTGGTCTGGCCGGGAGACGGTTTCTCGATGAAGCGTAAAACTCTGCCGGCAGCATCCGTTTCCACCACCCCGAAGGCGCTTGGGTCCTCCACCCGGATAAGGGCAATGGTGACTTTCGCTTGCGAGCTGCGGTGGAAAGCCATCATTGCAGACAGGTCGAGGTCGGTATGAATGTCTCCGTTCAGAACCACGAAGGGCCCGTCAATAAAGCGTTCCGCGTTCTTTACCGCGCCGGCCGTTCCCAGCGGCTGGGGCTCCTGGACATAGTTCAGTTGCACGCCCAGGGTGGTGCCTTCGCCGAAGTATTCCTGGATAACTGTGGGTAAATAGCTCAGGGCAAGGATAACATCCCTGACGCCATAGTTTGACAGGTAATCAATGGTATGCTCCAGGAAAGGGCGGTTCAGTACCGGCAACATGGGCTTGGGCAGTCCGTTGGTGAGCGGACGCAGCCTGGTGCCTTCGCCGCCTACCAGAATAACAGCCCTGTGAATAGCGTTTTCTCCCGGCCCGGCTGGCTCCCTCGGTACCATCTCAATTCTAGATTACCAAGTGCCGGAGTAGCCGTCAAGTCACACGCTACGTTGCAACGCGGCGCAGTTTTGATTATTATAATAAGTAGTGGAAAATGACGGAAGACGGGATACGGAGTAGAAGGACCAATGCCAATATACGAATACGAATGTTCCAAGTGCGGACAGAAGTTTGAACTGCGCCGAGGCATCGCGGAAAGTGATAAAGAAGCAAAGTGTCCCCGGTGCGGTACGGAGGGTGCCCGGAGGGCCATATCTGCCTTCGGCATCGCATCTACGGGCGGGAGTTGCCTGCCGAGCAGTGGTGGCTGAGGACCCATCCGGTAAGGCAGTTGGCTTTACATAAGTTATGACAGATGATGAAGCGCTCTTCGATTCTTTTGCTCCCGCCTATGACCGCTGGTTTGAAGAGCGCGGCAAGCTTATTTTTGAGATAGAGCTACGAGCTTTCCGAGATGTGTTGCCGTCATTGCCCCGGCCCTGGCTTGAAGTCGGGGTGGGGAGCGGGCGGTTCGCGCAAGCGCTGGGCATAGAAGCCGGCGTGGACCCCTCCGCCAGCCTGCTGGAGATGGCCGCTAGGCGCGGTATAGCTACCCGCCGGGGCAAAGGGGAGGACAGGATATTCCCGGCAGGCAGTTTTGGCGCCGTCTTTTTCATTGTCAGCCTTTGCTTTGTGGATTCCGTCGGGGCGGCACTGTCTGAGGCCTACCGTATCCTGAGGCCGGATGGCAGACTGGTGCTGGGCCTGGTGCTGAGGGAAAGCCCCTGGGGTCAGCACTACCTGCAGGAGAAAGAGCGAGGACATCCCTGTTACAAGCACGCCCATTTGCACACCCATGCGGAAATAGAGGCGTTCCTGGGGCACACCGGCTTCGCCATAGAGAAAGTGCTCTCCACGCTTTTCCAGGGACCGGAGCAGGTGCGCGGGCCTGAGATACCGCAGGCCGGCTATTCCCCGGAGGCGGGCTTCACCATCATCGTGGCGCAAAAATCGACCGGCACGGACGGTTAAGCCTTCTTCCACCTGGCTTGACAGTAAGGCAGGGCAAGCCTAAAATAACCTTAGAAAATCGCTTCGGTTCCTGTAATTTTGAAAAGGGGGTAATCGAAAGTATGCCACAGCCAAGCCCGGCCAGAATCAAGGTGGACGAGATCATCCAGGTGTGCATCGTGGTCAGTGACCTGCAGAAGACCGTAGAGAGCTACTGGAACATCCTCGGCATCGGCCCGTGGGCCATCTTCGAGTTCGGCTCACCGCACCGGATCCCTGACCTAGAATATTACGGCAAGCCCGCCTACGGCAAATACAAGGGAGCTTTGCTGCAGTGCGGACCCATCGAGCTGGAGCTGTTCGAGACCATCGAAGGCGCTTCAGTCTATCAGGACTGGATCGACTGTCATGGCGAAGGCCTGCATCACCTCAAGTTTTTCTCGCAGGACGTGGACAAGTCGGAGAAGATCCTGAACGAACTGGGTTTTCCCACCATCGTAACCGGGCACTTCGGCGCCGAGTTGAAGAATCACTTCGCTTACTTCGATATCCCCCCGCTGCGCTGCGTATGGGAGACCAGCAATCGCAAAGGCACCACCCCGCCGGGCGCGGTCTTCTATCCGGAAGACCCTAACGCGGTTAGCCCGGCCAAGATAAAGATTCCGGGCATCAAGCAGATAGGTATCGTGGTCAAGGATGCCATCAGCACGGCGCAGAACTACTGGAACATCCTCGGCATCGGCCCGTGGGAGATAAGGGAGTGGGGCTCGCATGTCCTGTGGGACCGCACCTATATGGACCGGCCGGGCTGGGCCAAAGAAAGGCTGGCCCACGCCTACCTGGGAGACCTGGAGCTGGAGCTGGTGCAGCCCGTGGAAGGAGATTCCGTTTACCAGGACTGGATAGACCAGCACGGCGAAGGCCTGCATCATCTCAAGTTCCTCTGCGACGATATCGACTTCGTCACGGAAACGCTGAGGAAACAGGGCTTCCCGGTGATTCAGAGCGGGCACTTCGGCGACCCCAAGGAGAAAGCGGGCGGCTTCAGCTATATAGACATTCCACCGTTGCATTGCATCTGGGAGCCGGTGCACAAGCCCAAGACTCTGCCCGTGCCCCCCATTGCCCGGGTGCCTGCAGAGTAAAGCGCCGGGCGCAATAATTACATAATATCGCGCGACACGGGGGCTCGTAGCTCAGCGGCAGAGCGGCCGGCTCATAACCGGTTGGTCGCAGGTTCGAATCCTGCCGAGCCCATTGGACAGCACAGCGGACAAGAAGTCAGTCCATCTCACAGACTTTGTTTACTAGCTCTTCTGTTATGCCGCGGCCACCGGCGTGCGAGATAACTTTCCACCCCTCCAGGTCCCTCGCGCCAGAAAGTGGAAAACTGCATACCCATCCACATCCGAACGTTGACAATAATTTGAGGTGGTGTATAATGTAGTATACATAGTA
>CAZZAU010000032.1:8388-12789 GCA_964652725.1 uncultured Dehalococcoidaceae bacterium
ACCGGTTGGTCGCAGGTTCGAATCCTGCCGAGCCCACCATGCTGCGTAGCCGGGTGCAAATATGCCCGTGAGTAGAATACTGTTAGCGGGGACTTGATTTCATGAAACAACGCACCTGTCAGACTCTAATTGTGGGCGCCGGCATCACCGGGCTGACCCTTGCCCGTGAGCTGGTGAAGGCGGGCAAGGGTGATATCCTTATCCTGGAGAAGGAAGACTCGCTGGGGCGGCACGCCAGCGGCCGCAATAGCGGGGTCCTCCACGCCGGAATGTACTATACGCCGGATACGCTGAAGGCCAGGTACTGCGTGGACGGTAACCGGCTTATGAAGGAGTACTGCCGGGCGAAAGGATTGACTCTGCTGGAGACCGGCAAAGTCATCCTGGCCAGGGATGACAGGGAGATAGAACAACTTCACGAACTGAAACGCCGCGCCGACCTTTGCGGCGCCCGGGCATCTCTGATAGATGACACGCGGCTGCACGAAATCGAGCCTTATGCCGCGCCCAGCCGGGAAGCGCTGTTTTCTCCGGACACCGCTGTCATACGCCCGCTGGAGGTGCTCCAGGCACTTGAAGCCGAGCTTGTGCAGACGGGCCGGGTAACCGTGCTGTACCGGACCTCATTTCACGGGCCGGCGAGGGATGACCAGGCGCAGACGTCCGCCGGAATAATCCGCTTTGAGAAGCTCATCAATGCCGCCGGGGCCTACGCCGACCATATTGCCCATCAGTTCGGGCTGGCCCGGGAATACAAGATACTCCCCTTCAAGGGGACATACAAACAGCTGGCCAGCGAGCGAAGCTTTATGGTGCGGGGCAATATCTATCCCGTGCCGGACCTCAGGACGCCCTTTTTGGGGGTGCACCTGACGCGCAGCGCCGACGGTGAAATTTTAGTCGGACCCACGGCTATGCCTGCCTTCGGCCGGGAGCATTACGGGCTGTTCTCGGGGTGGGGTGGAGAGACCGTTTCCATCCTGCTGCGGGACGCCGTCCTGCTGTTCACCAACCCGGCTTTCCGGCAGGTGGCCAGAACCGAACCGAGAAAGTACCTGAAGCGTTTTGTGCTCAAAGAGGCGAGGAAGCTGGTGCCGGCGCTGAAACCGGAGGACATCACCGAGAGTGCGCATGAAGGCATCAGGCCGCAGCTCGTCCACTGGCCCAAAAAGGAACTGGTTATGGACTTCATCGTTCTCAATGAGCCGCGTTCTCTGCACATACTCAACCCGATTTCCCCGGCCCTTACCACCTCCCTGGCCTTCGCCCGGGATATGATGGACAAGTTCCTCAAGTGATTGACATAACAAAACGGGAGGGAAGAGAGAATGAACAAGCTGTTATTAGGCTGGAACCTTGTGCTCACCGTGTTGCTGGTGGGACTGGCCATCGGCGGGTGTGCGGCACAGGACCCCAGATATGATAACCTGAACAGCAAGGTGGAGCAGAACCGGGCACTTATCGAGCAGGCTATCAATCAGGCTAATGAGAACAGGCAGTTGATTGACGACAACCAGGCCCTCATTACCCAGACCACGGTGAGCTTGAGCACGCTGCAGCAGGCCACGGATGCCGCCATCGCCTCTTTACAAGCCACCATACAGCAGTGGGTGCAGGCGTACGTGCAGCAGGTGCTCGAGCAGCAATAAAGCCGCTTGCCCGGCCCGGCCTGGCTGTCCTTACGGAGTCTATCAGGCGATGCTCACCTGTTATGTGAAGTCTATCACGCCTTGCGATGGAACAATGCGACATAACATATATAGTGCGCCATAGAATGATATGGTGAGGGAGTTAACATAATAAAGAGAGACTGGAAGATGGTTTAGTTTATACCACCGGCTTTGATTTTATTTGCTTTAACGAGCAAAGGGTTAATTGATTGAGTCAATTCAATAGCATATATATCGAATAATTGTTCAACAGGTTTATTATTGGATATTTCCTTTTTTACCTCATCGATGGCATTCTTAGGGAAACTTTGTTCTGAAGGGAATGTATGAAGTGTACTATATTGCCTAATACACATGAACTTAGCAAGAGCGTTTATGGTACTAAGGAAGTCTTCAAACAATTCCTTTTTAAACTTCTCGGTAATAGTAGTTTCTATGGATAAGCCTTTTGAAAAACTTGTACCATATCTCATTAATATGTTTACATCGCGTACCTCTTGTGAGCCTGAAACATCAGGGGTAACACTGGCATTCTTGATATATTCTGCCCACTCAATAATCTCAGCTAATAGTCTTTGTTTCTTCTCTTCTTCTTGAAGTCTTTTCGTTTGTCTTAAAGACATGACACCCAGAAATAGAGCTATGAAAGCAACTAAGAAAGAGGCAATTACACCAGCGATAGTCCAGGAATTAGCTATCACATTAACGTTAATCATATCCTCATTATACCACGATTAAACCTGGCTTATTATGTTAACTCATCCTCGGTTCCAGCTCGGGTGTTTAAAAGGGGCGCAGCCCCTTTTTCCTTTTCCTTTCCCCCCTTTTTCAAAGGAAGACACAGGGGGTTTAGGCAAACACAAAACAACAAGGGAGATTGCCTTAACGAGAAATTACACAGGCCTGGATTTTGATTACAGGGGCTTTGAAGGCCTACGATGCCGGGGCCGGTTGCGGCAGTCTCTGTCCGATAATTTCCTTCAGGCGGTCCAGTCCCCATCCCCGGGCTGCGGAAACCAGCACTGCCTCTCTGTCCGGAGCCAGTGCGGAAAGATAGCCGATGGCCTCGTCCTCCGTCCATTCTCGCTCCCTGTTCAGCATAAGGTCTATCTTGTTCAGGGCGGTGATGCGGGGCTTGCTCGTAAGGTCGAGACCGGCCAGTATTTCCTCCACCGTCTGGTTCTGCTCCACGGCGTCGCCCGAAGAAATGTCCACCACATTGAGTAGCAGTGCCGCCTCGTTCAGCTCCTCCAGGGTGGCGCGGAACGCGCTGACGATGGTGGGGGGCAGCTTGCGGATAAAGCCCACCGTATCGGTAATCAGGACGGTGCGCTTGTCCGGCAGGGTGAGGCGGCGGGTAGTGGGGTCAAGAGTGGCAAACAGCTTGTCTTCGGTGAACACGTCCGCCCGGCAAAGGGCATTGAGCAGAGTGCTCTTCCCGGAGTTGGTATAGCCCACTATGGCCACCACCGGGACGCCGCTGCGGTGCCGCTTCTGCCGGTACAGGGTGCGGTGTTTCCTGACTTCTTCTATCTTGCTTTTCAGGCGCTGTATCTTGCGCCGGATGAGCCGGCGGTCCGTCTCCAGCTGGGACTCACCTGGCCCTCTGGTGCCGATGCCGCCGCCCAGCCTCTCCAGGTGGCTCCACTGGCCGGCAAGCCGTGGCAGAAGGTACTGGTGCTGGGCCAGTTCCACCTGAAACTGACCCTCCCTGGTACGCGCCCGGCGGGCGAAGATGTCCAGGATAAGTGCTACGCGGTCGATGACTTTTACCTGTAATGCCTGCTCCAGGTTGCGCTGCTGCAGGGGCGAAAGCTCATCGTCAAAGATAACCAGGTCATACTCGATTTCCTGGCGAAGGTTTATGAGCTCCTCGAGCTTGCCCTTGCCGATGTAATGGGCCTTGGCGGGGGAAGGCAGGTGCTGGATGAGCTTGCCTACCACGGAAGCGCCGGCGGTTTCCGCAAGCCGGGCCAGTTCTTCCACCGCTGCCTCCGCCGACCATTTTCCGGTGGGCTCTCTGGACGCCACCGCCACCAGAAACGCTCTCTCTGTCCCGCTTTCAGTCAGAACTATGTCCTTCGCGATAGCCGTAGCTCCTTATGTCAAGTTTTCCGCACCTGCCGGCGGGTATTGCGCCAGCCGGATAGCCGGGACAGGCCCTTCACCAGAGCGGCGTCGCTGATAGTCACCGAGAGCCGCACGTAGCCTTCGCCGTTCCTGCCGTAGCCTATGCCCGGCGTAACCGCCACCCCCACCTGGTCCAGCAGGTCGGCAGTGAAGCTCATAGAATCGAAGCCCTCGGGCACTTTCGCCCAGATGTACAGGCTGGCTTTTGAAGGGCTTGCCCTCAGACCTATGCCCTCCAGCACCTCGATGATAAGGTCGCGCCGGCGCTGGTAGATGCGGTTGTGCTCCTCGATGCAGTCCTGCGGGCCGTTTAACGCCTCGATGGCAGCATACTGGATGGCCTGCGGGATTCCCGAGTCCATATTGGACTTGAGCCGCATCAAAGCATTTATCATGGTGGCGTTGCCCACCACCATCCCGATGCGCCAGCCAGTCATATTGTAGCTCTTGGACAGGGAGTGGAACTCCACCCCCGCTTCCCTGGCGCCGTCGGCCTGCATAAAGCTGGCCGGGCGGTAACCGTCAAAGGCCACTTCGCTGTAGGGGCCATCGTGGCAGACCACTAGGTCGTTCTTCCGGGCGAACTCCACCACCCGGTTGA
>CAZZAU010000033.1:0-12730 GCA_964652725.1 uncultured Dehalococcoidaceae bacterium
GCGGCGACTGGAGGCGCTGCCGGAGTTTGAGCCCAGAGTGAAAAAGGGGTACCTGCGTTACTATGCGGAGAAAGTCTGCTCGGCCAGCACCGGTGCCGTTTTCAGCAGCTAAAGGAGGCCTGCAATGAAGATGACGGGTGCGCAGATGGTCTGTGAAAGCCTGGTCAGGGAAGGGGTGGAGGTTATCTTCGGCCTCCCCGGCGGAGCGGTCATCCCGCTCTATGATACCCTGCCTCAGTACTCCCAGCTGCGGCACATTCTGGTGCGCCATGAGCAAGGGGCAGCCCACGCCGCTGATGGCTATGCCCGCGCTACCGGGAAGGTAGGGGTGTGCTTCGCCACCTCAGGGCCGGGCGCCACCAACCTGGTGACCGGCATTGCCAACGCCTTCCTGGACTCGGTGCCGGTTATCGCCATCACCGGCCAGGTTGCCCGGGCGTTTATCGGCCGGGACGCTTTTCAGGAAACGGACATCACCGGTATCACTCTGCCCGTAACCAAGCACAATTACCTGGTGATGGATGTCAATAGTCTGGCCAGCACTATCAAGCAGGCTTTTCATCTGGCCAGGACAGGCCGGCCCGGCCCGGTGCTCATCGATGTCCCCCGGGACGTGTTTTTGGAGCAGGCGGAATTCCACTATCCGGACAAGTTGGCCTTGCCCGGCTATAAACCCACCATGCAGGGCCATCCCACCCAGGTCAAGAAGGCTGCCAAGCTGTTGAGCGAGGCCAGGCGGCCGCTCATCATTGCGGGGAGGGGGGTGTGCGTTTCCAGGGCCTTCGCCGAGCTGAAGCATCTGGCGGAAGTAGCCCAAATTCCCGTGGTGACCACGCTGCTGGGTATAGGTGCCTTCCCGGAAAACCATGCCTTGAGCTACGGGATGTCGGGCATGCACGGCATGGTCTACGCCAATATGGCCGTGGACAAGGCTGACGTTATTCTGGCCGTAGGAATGAGGTTCGATGACCGGTTCACCGGCAAGATAAGCGCCTTCGCGCCCAAGGCCCGCATCATCCACATAGACATTGACCCGGCGGAAATCGGCAAGAACGTGCGGGTGGACGTGCCCATCGTGGGTGACGTCAGACTGGTGCTGCAGGCACTGAACAAACTGGTACCCTCTACCAGCCATGTGGAATGGGTGGACCAGCTGGATGACTGGAGGCGCGAGCACCCCTCGCTGGATATAAGGGATGAGGATGGGCTGCTGCCGCAGTACGTCATCCGGCAGATTTACGAGGCAACCAGGGGGGAGGCCATCGTGGCGACGGGTGTGGGGCAACACCAGATGTGGGCTGCCCAGCATTATATCTTCAACAAGCCCAATGCCCTGCTCTCCTCGGGCGGACTGGGCACTATGGGGTTCGGTCTTCCCGCCGCCCTGGGAGCCCAGACGGGTTGCCCGGATACGCCGGTGTGGTGTATTGATGGAGACGGCAGCTTTCAGATGACGCTGCAGGAATTGGCCACGGTGGTGCAGGAGCAGGCACCGGTGAAGATAGCCATTATCAATAACGGCCATCTGGGTATGGTGCGCCAGTGGCAGCAGCTTTTTTACAAAGCGCGGTATGTGGCCACGCCGCTCTCCTGTCCGGATTTCGTCAAGATTGCGGAAGGCTACTGCCTCCCCGGACTCAGGGTGACCCGGAAGGAAGAGGTTATGCCGGCCGTACGGCAGGCCATGGAGCACGACGGCCCGTTTCTTATCGATTTCATGGTGGAGCCGGAGGAAAACGTCTATCCGATGATACCTCCGGGGGCCACGGTGGCTGAAATTATGGAACAGCCCAGGCAACCCCAGAAGGCAATCTCTGACTCTAACCGGCTGAGAGTCAGCAACATCTAGCCGCGAAGGTGCCCAAATGGCGACAAAACACATTCTGCTGGCCCTGGTGGAGGACAAGCCCGGTGTGCTGAACCGGATGGCCAGTGTGTTCCGCAGGCGTGGGTTTAACATCCACAGCGTGAATGTGCTGGAAACCATCGAGACCGAAGGAACGGAGCGGCCCGGCCTGACCCGGGTGGCTATAGTGGTCTCCGGCTCTGCTCCCATCCTGGGCCAGGTGCGGAAACAGCTGGAAAACATAGTGGATGTGGTGAAGGTCTCTGATATCACCGCACAGGATGCGGTGTAACCGGACGACTTTCCCGGGGAGATAGCAGCAAAAAGTAGCTATGAGACATACGCTGGTAGCTTTGGTGGAGGACAAGCCGGGTGTTCTGACCCGGATGGCCAGTCTCTTCCGCAGGCGCGGTTTCAACATCGAGAGCATTGCCGTGGGGCACAGCGAGTTGCCCGATATGTCGCGCCTGACTCTGGTGGTCAATGGCTCGGCCAGCATCTTGGAGCAGGTCAGGAAGCAACTGAGCAAGGTGGTGGATGTGGTCAAGGTGACGGATGTTACCGCAGACAACATCACCGTCCGTGAGCTGGCGCTGATAAAGGTGCGGGCCACTTCGTCCACCCGCAGCGAGATTATCGAGATCGCGGACATCTTCCGGGCCAGCATCGTGGACGTGGCCGCGGATTCGCTGACCATAGAGATAACCGGCGATGAAGACAAAGTGGACTCGCTGCTGAACCTGCTCCGGGGCTTCGGCATCAGGGAGGTGGCCCGAACCGGGCGCATCGCCATGCTGCGGGGAAATGCCGGGAAGGCGGAGGAGAAAGCGGCCAGGAGCGGCCAGCGTAAGATAACCTGAAAACCAACCTTTCGTTTCGGGAAAGTGTACCAGGCCAGACCAAAAAATAAGGAGGTAGAAAAGGAAAACATGGCTAAGGTGTACTATGACAGGGATGCGGACTTAAATTTGCTCAAGGGGAAGACGATTGCCGTCATTGGCTACGGTAACCAGGGGAGGGGGCAATCTCTCAACCTGAAAGACAGCGGCCATGACGTGGTGGTGGGTCTTTACCAGGGGAGCAGCAGCTGGGCGAGGGCCGAGGCTGACGGCGTCAAAGTAATGAGCGTCTCGGAGGCGGCCAGGCTGGCGGACATCGTTATGCTGCTGGCCCCTGACAGCCTGCATCAGCAGATATACAACTGTGATATTGGGCCCGGACTGAGCAGAGGCAATATGTTCATGGTCTCGCACGGCTTCACCGTCCATTATAACCAGGTGGTACCTTCGCCGGATGTGGACGTCACCATGATAGCGCCCAAAAGCCCCGGGAACCTGTTGCGCGAGCTCTATACCCAGGGACAGGGCGTGCCTGCGCTGCTCGCGGTGCACCAGGATGCCAGCGGCCAGGCAAAACAAAAAGCGCTGGCCTATGCTGCGGGCATAGGCTGTGCCCGGGCCGGAGTGCTGGAGACTACTTTTGCCGAGGAGACGGAGACAGACCTTTTCGGTGAGCAGACCATCCTGTGCGGCGGCGTCACCGCGCTGTTGAAAGCCACCTTTGAGACTCTGGTAGAGGCCGGTTACCAGCCCGAGTTGGCCTACTTCGAATGCCTCAACGAGCTGAAACTCATCGTGGACCTTATCTACAAGGGCGGCATCAGCTTTATGCGCGATTCGGTCAGCCACACCGCTCAGTACGGCGACATGACTCGCGGACCGCGCGTGATAGACGAGGTGGTGCGGGAGAACCTGTGGGAGGTCCTGAGCGAGATCCAGGACGGCACCTTTGCCCGGGAATGGATACTGGAGAACCAGGCAGGCCGGCCGATGTTTAACGCTCTGAAGAGAAGGGACAGGGAACACCTCATCGAGACCGTGGGGGCGGAGCTCAGAAAAATGATGCCCTGGCTGTAAGTACACTAAGTATACACATAGAAAAAGTCTAAAACGGGGAAGACAATGGAAAAAGTAATTATCTTTGACACCACACTGCGCGATGGCGAACAGGCGGCGGGCGGCAGCCTCAACCTTGAGGAGAAACTGGACATCGCCCGCCAGCTTGAGAGGCTCGGTGTGGATGTCATAGAGGCTGGCTTCCCCATCAGTTCCCCGGGCGACTTCGAGGCGGTACGGCTGATCGCCAGGGAGGTGCGCGGCTCCATCATCTGTGGCCTGGCCCGGGCAGTGGCCGCGGATGTGGACCGCGCCTGGGAGGCGGTGAAAGAAGCTGCCCACCCGCGTATTCACGTGTTTGTCTCGTCTTCAGATATCCACCTGATGCACGGGATGAAAAAGACCCGCGATGAGATACTGGAGATGGCCCGCAATATGGTGGCCAGGGCCAAGAGCTACACCGGGGACGTTGAGTTCTCACCCATGGACGCCAGCCGCACCGAGCCTGCCTATCTTTACCAGATACTTGAAGCGGCCATAGAGGCCGGAGCCAACACGGTAAATATACCGGATACGGTAGGCTACTCCATCCCCGACGAGTTTGGCAGGCTCATCGAAGGTGTGTTCCAGAACGTGCGCAATATAGGCCGGGCAGTGGTCAGCGTGCACTGTCACAATGACCTGGGGCTGGCGGTGGCCAATAGTCTCGAGGCGGTGCGGCGGGGTGTCCGGCAAGTGGAGTGTACCATCAACGGTATCGGGGAGAGGGCGGGCAACGCCTCACTGGAAGAAATCGTGATGACCATCAAGACCCGCTCCGACCTTTTCAATCTGACTACCGGCATCGATACCACGCAGATATACAAGACCAGCCGGCTGGTCAGTGAGCTAACCGGGTTCGAGGTGCAGCCCAACAAGGCCGTCGTGGGCGCCAATGCCTTCCGTCACGAGTCCGGTATTCACCAGGACGGGGTCATCAAGATGCCCATCACCTTCGAGATAATGGACCCCCGGACGGTGGGCATACCTTCCAGCAGTCTGGTACTGGGCAAATTGAGCGGACGGCATGCCCTCAGGGAAAGACTGGCCGAGCTGGGGTACACCCTTAAAGACGAAGACTTCAATCGTTTCTTCCAGGCTTTCAAAGAGCTGGCGGACAAGAAGAAAGAGGTCACCGACCGCGATATCGAATCGCTGGTGGCGGAAGAACAGCGCACCATCTCCGAGGTCTATCACCTGGACCGTATTCAGGTATCCTGCGGCGACCGTGGCATCCCCACCGCTTCGGTGGTAGTCCGGAGCTCGGACGGCCAGGTGCAGGCGGAAGCGGCGCTCGGCGCCGGCCCGGTGGACGCCGCTTTCAAGGCCATCGATAAGATAATCAAGGTGCCCAATACCCTGACCGAGTTTACCATCAAGTCCATTACTTCAGGCATAGATGCCATAGGGGAAGTGGTGGTTAGGATTGAGAGCGATGACACCAGCTACAGCGGCCGCGGGGCCGATACGGACATCATCGTGGCCAGCGCCAAGGCATATATGAACGCCCTCAACAGGTTGCTGGCGGCGAAGAGATAGCGGAGGCAAAAGCTGTGGCGCCCGCACTGGAAATGGTATTGCGCCTGCTACTGGCCACCGCTCTGGGCGCGGTAGTCGGCTACCAGAGGGAGAGGGCGGGCAAGCAGGCGGGACTGAGGACTCATATCCTCATTTCCGTGGGGGCGGCCCTTTTCTCGCTGGTGTCCATCTATGGCTTCGGGGCTGCCAGTGACCCCGCCAGGGTGGCGGCCGGCGTGGTGGTGGGAGTTGGGTTTCTGGGTGCCGGCGTCATTCTGCACCGGGAGGGGGGCATAGTGGCCGGACTGACCACCGCGGCCACGGTATGGGTGGTGGCGGGAATCGGTCTGGCGGCGGGCGCTGGCCTCTATCTGGTGGCGGCAGTTACGGCGGCGCTGGTGCTACTGGTGTTGATGATGCCCCGCTGGCTGGGCTAGACCGGGTTTGCAGATACGGCAGACACCGACAATGGAAACAGGAGATAGTTGACATGACTCTCGCAGAGAAGATACTGGCCGCGCACACCGGCAGGGAGAAGGTCAGCCCGGGTGAGTTCGTGAATGTCCGCGTGGACGTGGTCATGGCCAACGATATTACCGCGCCCATCGCCATCAAAGAGTTCCTCAAGATCGGGGTGAGCAAGGTCTTTGCCCCCGAGAAGATTCTGATGGTGATGGACCATTTTATGCCCACGCGGGACATCGCCTCGGCGCAGATAGGCAAGATGATGCGGGAGTTCTGTTGCGAGCAGGACACCGTTCTTTTCGAAATAGGCAAGGCCGGTATCGAGCACGTGGTGTTGCCGGAGCGGGCGCTGGTGCTTCCCGGAGACGTGGTCATCGGCGGGGATTCCCATACCTGCACCTACGGGGCGCTGGGGGCTTTTGCCACCGGGGTGGGCTCTACTGACCTGGCAGCGGCCATGGCCACCGGCGATATCTGGATGAAGGTACCGCCTACCATCAAGTTCATCTACCACGGCAAGCCGGGAAAGTGGGTGGGGGGCAAAGACCTTATTTTGCACACCATCGGCGACATCGGTGTGGATGGCGCCCTGTATTCGGCTATGGAATTCACCGGCGAGGCCATAGACGCGCTGCCTATGGACGGCAGGTTGACCATGGCCAATATGGCCATCGAGGCCGGCGGCAAGGCCGGGCTGTTCCGGGTCGATAACAAAACGCAGCTATACATAAAGAGCAAAGCTACCCGGCCCTACAATGTGTACGAGCCGGACCCGGATGCGGAATATGCCAGAGTGGTCGAGTATGACGTTTCCGGCCTGGAGCCGCAGGTTTCGCTGCCCCATCTGCCATCCAATGCCAGACCCATCAGTCAGGTAGGGGAGGTCAAGCTCGACCAGGCGGTTATCGGCAGCTGCACCAACGGCCGAATGGATGACTTGCGGGTGGCGGCCGGGATACTGAAGGGAAGAAAAGTGCACCCCGGCTTGCGCTGTATCATCATTCCGGGGTCGCAGCAGGTCTACATGGAGGCTTTGAGAGAAGGACTGATCGAGACTTTCATCGAGGCAGGGGCGGCGGTAAGTACACCAACCTGCGGGCCCTGTTTTGGCGGGCATATGGGAGTGCTGGCCGAGGGAGAAAAGTGTGTCTCCACCACCAACCGCAACTTTGTGGGGCGGATGGGGCACCCTAAGTCGGAAGTTTACCTCTCCGGCCCTGCCGTGGCCGCTGCCAGCGCCGTCGCCGGCAGCATCGTCAGCCCGGACGAGGTGATGAGGTAAGAAGTGCGGCGCAAAGAGCGCGAAATCACGGATAGCGCCGAAATAGATGACATTATCAGCGGGGCCGGGGTATGCCGCATAGGACTCGTGGATGGCGGTCAACCATACATAGTGCCGGTCTTCTTCGGCTATGAGAAAAGCAGTATCTACTTTCACTGCGCGCCCGGTGGCAGAAAACTTGACATAATACACAAGAACAACAGTGTCTGCTTCGAAATAGAAGCGGATGTGGAGCTGATAAGAGGCGAAAGGCCCTGCGGCTGGACGGCGAGATACCGGAGCGTGATGGGTGTGGGAAGAGCTTCCGTCTTGGAGACTGAGGAGGAAAAAAGGCACGGCCTCGATGTGCTTATGAGGCATTACTCAAATGGCGAATCTCATACGGATTTCCCGAAGCTGGATGTAACGGCGGTGGTGAGAATCGATATCGAGCATATGTCCGGCAAGAAGGCTGGCTATTAGGAGGCAGCGAGATGCTTAAAGGCAAAGTACACAAATACGGCGCCAACGTGGACACGGATGTCATCATCCCGGCGCGCTACCTGAACATCTATGACCCGATGGAGCTGGCCAAACACTGTATGGAGGACCTGGACCAGGACTTCCTGAAGCGGGTGGAACCGGGTGATATCATAGTGGCCACGACCAACTTCGGCTGCGGGTCATCGCGCGAGCACGCCCCTATGGCCATCAAGGCCGCCGGCATTTCTTGCGTCATCGCCAAGAGCTTCGCCCGCATCTTTTTCCGCAACGCCATCAACATCGGCCTGCCCCTGCTGGAGTGCCCCGAGGCGGTGGACGGAACGGATGGCGGTGATGTTATTGAGGTGGACCTTTCCAGCGGACAGATAAAGAACCTGACCAAAGGGCGGACCTTTCAGTCCAGCCCATATCCCGAATTTATGACCGAAATCATAGCAACGGGCGGGCTTATAGAGTATACGAAGAGAAGACTGGCAGACAGGAGGGCCTAGAGCAATGAAGTTCGATATCGCGGTGCTGCCCGGGGACGGAGTCGGTCCGGAGATAACCGCAGCCGCAGTAAACGTGCTCAAGGCGGTGGAGGAGAAGTCCGGCCACCGCTTCGACCTGCAACACCTGCCGGTTGGTGGGGCGGCCATTGACGCTACGGGCACGCCGCTGCCAGCGGAAACCCTCGGCGCAAGCCGCCAGAGTGACGCCGTGCTGCTGGGGGCGGTGGGCGACCCCAAATTTGATGCCCCGGGGAACAAGGTCCGCCCGGAAGCAGGCATCCTGGGACTGCGCAAGGAACTGAACCTTTTTGCCAACCTGCGTCCGGTGAAGACGCTACCCATGCTGGTAAACGCCACCAATCTGAAACCCAAAGTGGTGGAGGGGGTGGACTTCATCTTCGTTCGTGAGCTTACCGGCGGTCTCTACTACGGCCAGCCCAAGAAGCGCTGGGAGACCCCCCAGGGGCGCCAGGCGGTGGACACCATGGCCTACACCGAGCGGGAAATCGAGCGGGTGCTGAGGGTGGGCTTCGAGCTGGCCAGGGTCAGGCGCAAGAAGCTGGCCTCGGTGGACAAGGCCAACGTCCTGGAGTGCTCCCGCCTGTGGCGGCAGGTGGCCGGCGAGGTGGGCGCCGAATACCCTGACGTGGAGCTCGAGCACGTGCTGGTGGATGCCTGCTCCATGCGGCTGATTCAGAACCCCACTCACTTCGATGTGCTGGTCAGCGAGAACACCTTCGGGGATATCCTCACCGACGAGGCCTCCATGCTGGCCGGCTCGCTGGGGATGCTGCCCTCGGCTAGCCTGGCCGGGGTGCCCCGCAACGGCGAAAAGACCTTCGGCCTTTATGAGCCCGCCCACGGCAGCGCTCCCCGCCGTGCCGGACAGAACGTCATAAATCCCATTGCCACCATCCTGAGCATGGCGATGATGCTGCGTTACTCCTGCGGCCTGGCCGACGAGGCCGCCGCGGTGGAGAGCGCGGTGGTAAGCGTTCTGGAGAGCGGCTACCGCACCTACGATATTATGGATGAGGGCATGACCCGGGTAGGCACAAAAGAGATGGGCGAGATGATAGCAGGGAAGGTTAAGGGCTAGCCGCCCGTCTGCTTCTTCTCCATAAGCTCGATGGAGACGCCGCCAACCATGTCCGTGGCGAAGTATGCCCATTTCACCGTGGGAGACTCTCCGCTCTGCGAGATGTGAAAGCCTTTCTTCGCCAGTCTGGCTGCCTCCTTGTCCAGGTCATCCACGAAGAAGCCGATGTGCTGGACGCCCTCTCCCTTCGTTTCCAGGAACTCCTTGACCGGCGTATCTCCCTCCAGGGGCTGTATGAGCTCGAAGGTCATGTCCCCGATGCCGCCTTCGGCGTGGCGCAGGTCGAGCTGGTATTCGGCCGGCTTACCTTTGGAGGTCTTGTTGGTCAGGGTGACTTTGCCTTCCGGGCCGATGAGGGGAGGGAAAGGACCGATGCCGAGAGCGCTGTAGAAATCAATGGCCTTCTGCATGTCTCTGACCACCACGGAAACGTGATGGAATTTCCAGTTCTGGTGCATTGCGGTTTATCCTCCTGTCTTGTTTTTCGCCGAGCACAGGTGATGCCACGTCTTTAAGCGTGGCCTGGCTTTTAGTATAATACTTAAAGAAAGCCGTTCTTAGCAAGGCGGAAGTAATCAATTTAGAATCGGATAGAGAAAGATGGGTGAAGAGATAAGGAGCGCCCGGGAAATCGCCATGGAAAAGGTGGAGAAGCTGGGCGAGGCCACGGAAGAAGAGCGCCTGAGGTGGAAGTACGTGCCGGAAGGCGAGAAGCTGGCCGCCAGGTACCTGGAGCAGGAGGTCAGCCTTCTTTCCGAGCTTGGCAACTATGATGACAGGGCCAGGCGGAGCGTTGTGGAAGGCATCCAGAGTGTGCTCGTCCGGAACATTGACCTGCCCAGAAATGATTTCATCCGCAAGGCCAACCGCCGGGCGATGGAGGGGATGAAGCTGCTGAAAAAAGACAAGGTCGGTGTGGAGAATGTCTTCAGCCGGATGCGGCGTATCTTTGAGCATTACAGCGAGCAAGGCGAGCAACAGCGCCAGCAGGCATACGAGTCTCTGAAGGCTGACTTCGAGGCGCGCCTGCAACAGGCGATGAGACAGCAACTGGGCGCGTTCGCCGGGACCAGGGTAGATGTGGAGCGGCAACCCCAGTTTCAGGAAGAGTGGCGCCGCCTGCAGGCGCAGCTTGACTCGCAGTACAGCAGGGTGCTGGATGAATACAAACGGGAGCTGGTGGAGCTGTCCTAGAGGAAGAGCGAGATGAGCACTGGCGACGAACGAATCGAACGGGCAGTACTGCGTACCGAGATACTGCGGGCGCCGAAGCAGACCCTTTCCGCTTTCGGCACCACCAATATCTACTATTATTTGCTCACCGAGCCGTCTTATTCGGACATAACTAGCGACACCGGCGAGACGGTGGTCAGGGAGGGCAGGGTCATCGCCGAGAGGCCGCGCATAGTCACTCCGTATTACCTCTCTCATCTGGAGGGGTTCAGCCGGGAGGCCCGCCTCTACCTTGAAACCCTGATGAAATCACATGGCTCGGATGCCCCCGGACTGTTTTATACTTACCGGAACGAGCCTAAAGGTCTTAACATCGCCACTCAGGACTGGCGGGCGGTTCTGGCCAGTCTGAACGAGGACATAGACCGGCGCAAGGAATCTCTCGTTACCATCATAAGAGGCGAGGACACACTGTGGGACGTTTCGCTGCTCAAGTTCATCTACGAGATGGTGCGCAACTCCGCGCCGCGCCACCTCTCCCAGATGGGGGCGCGCGGACTTCTGGAAGTGGATGCTCACGGCGTGCCCATGGATGCCCGCCTCAGGATTGAAGAGATGTTCCGGCAGGCGTTCAAGGGCGATTTCGACCCCGCAGAGTTGAAGAACGAGCTGGACCGCTGGAACCTGTTTGCCGACTACGAAGACAGGTTTTTCGCCCTTTTCGGAAAAAGGTAGAGAGGTAAAGGACAGGAAAATATGCAGATATCTTTCATTGAAGCCCGGGACCTTTCCGAAGCTTGGTTCCGCTGCGTCAACCAGGTGCTGAATGAAGGGCGGGAGTACACCATTGAGCGAGGAAGCTATGCCGGCGAGAAGCGCAAGGAGCTTGATTTTGCCGTCATTCAGATAAGATACCCCGGCACCAGGCCGCTGATACCGGACGTGCCCCAGGGCGTACCGGCCCCCAGCACCATGGACTACATCGAGGAGTACCTGCCCTACCTGATGACCGCCCATCGCAGAGAGGGAGAGCAGTACACCTATGGGCAGTACCTGGAGACGCAGATCGCCGAGGTAATCCGGATGTACCAGGAGGACGGGCACAACACCAACCAGGCCTTTATGGCCGTCGGTGACGCCCAGTCCATTTTTCTCTCCGACCCTCCCTGCCTGCGGGGCATCGATACCAGGATACGCGACGGCAGGCTCCACTTCGTGGTCTATTTCCGGTCCTGGGACCTGTGGGCCGGGTTTCCATCAAACCTGGCCGCCATTCAGCTGCTGAAAGAATATATGTCCAGCGAGATAGGCGTAGAGGACGGCGAGATAATCGCTATGAGCAAAGGCCTGCACCTTTACGGGTATAGCTGGGACCTGGCCAGGACCGCGGTACGTATGGCCTGAGCCGGAACGGCTTGCCTGTTTTGCTGTCAGCATAAAGCAAATGACCAGCATAGAGATTGTTGCAGACGCGGTTGTCCGGGCGGAGAAGATGGTGCTGTTTACCGGCGCCGGCGCCAGTACCGAATCGGGCATACCTGATTTCCGTAGTCCCCGGGGCATCTGGACGCAGACCGACCCCAGACAGTTGACATACCAGAAGTTCCTGGCCAGCGAGGAAGGCAGGGAGCGGTTCTGGGACTTTTCCCGCCGCATCTGGCCGCTCATTGCCGGAGCCAGGCCAAACCCGGGACATTACGCTGCCGCCGAGCTTCACCGGGCGGGCAAACTGGAATGCGTTATCACCCAGAATATAGACGGCCTGTACCAGAAGGCGGGCATTCCGGGAGAGCGGGTGCTCGAGGTGCACGGCAGCGCCCGCCGGGTAACGTGTCTGGAGTGCGGGGCACCGTATCGCCGCGAGGATATACAGCGCCGCCTGGAGAACGGGGAAAAAGTACCCCGGTGCCGTTGCGGCGGACTCGTGAAATCCGCTACCGTCTCCTTCGGCCAGCCGATGCCGATGGAACTGATAAGGGAGGCGGAGCGGCGGGTGGTAGATTGCGGACTCCTCCTGGTGGCGGGGTCATCGCTCAGTGTCTATCCGGCCGCGCGTATCCCCCTGACCGCCAGGCAGAGAGGGGCCATGCTGGTCATCGTAAATCTGACCCCCACTCCCCACGACCGCATCGCGGACGTGGTCATCAGGGGGCGGGTGGGGGAGGTCCTGCCACAAATCGTGGCCGGGACAAAGGCAGGGCTGGCGTGAAGGTCGGGCTCGCTCTAGTTACAGGGCTATTGCTTATGGGCATCATGGTGGGGGGGTGCGCTCCCCCGCCCCGCAACTTTGATGCGGAACTGCGTTCCATTGCCGGACCGTACCGGTTCTCCATCGCCGGGTGGGAGGCGGGCGCGCTTCTGAGCGAGGCGGGGCGGGCATGATCCGGGGGCGCCCCGGCCGCAGATGGAGGTACGGTGGCCGACTAATTTGTCGCCGTG
>CAZZAU010000034.1:0-1578 GCA_964652725.1 uncultured Dehalococcoidaceae bacterium
ATCATCAACCCGGGCGATGACATTATCATCTTTGAGCCGTTCTACGAGAACTACGGCCCGGACTGCCTGCTTTCCGGAGCCACCCCGCGCTATATCCGGCTGAGGCCGCCGGACTGGTCCTTCGATTTCGATGAGCTCGAAAGCCTCTTCACCCCCAGTACCAAGGCCATCATCATCAATACTCCCAATAACCCCACCGGCAAGGTATTCAGTGAAGCCGAGCTCCGGTTCATCGCCGACCTTTGTGTCCGGCACGACACCATAGCCGTTACGGACGAGATTTACGAGCACATTCTGTACGACGACAACGTCCACCTGTCCATCGCCGCGCTGCCCGGCATGGCAGACCGTTCCATCACCATAAACTCAATATCCAAGACCTTCTCTCTGACGGGGTGGCGCATCGGCTGGGCCATCGCCTGCGAGAGGATTACCAGAGAGATAAGAAAAGTGCATGATTTCCTGACGGTAGGCGCGGCCGCCCCCCTGCAGGAGGGAGCAGCCTTCGCGCTCACCCTGGGCGAAGATTATTACCGGTGGCTGGCAGAATTCTACCGCAATGCCAGAGATACCCTGTACAATTCTCTGCTGGAAACAGACCTGCACCCGTACCGGCCCGGCGGCGCCTACTACATAATGTGCGAGTGCGCCGACTTTATGCGGGAGCACGGACTCCGCGACTCCCTGGAACTGGCTTACTACCTGGTGAAGAACATCGGCATTGCTACGGTGCCGGGAAGCTCGTTCTACTCCGACCCCGCTTACGGGCAGCTCCAGATCCGGTTCTGCTTCTGCAAGAACCCGGAGACGCTGCAAAAAGCGCAGTCTTACCTGAGCAGAATGACCACGACTGCCCGCGGTCACTGCTAGCAGTCCCGCCGGCGGACCCCGGCCCAATTCGCCACCACCGGCCTGTCTTAACTCAATCATTCATTAAAGCATTAAGGGAATACGGCGGAGGTCAGCGATGATTGAAGTCCCCCTTTACGGAAAACTGCGCCGGTTCGCCGACAACCCCGAGACATCAGGCGACTCCGTCACGTATGTGCCCGCCGCCGCTGGAGACGCCATCCGGGACGTCATCGAGCGCATGGGAATCCCGTTCCAGGAGGTGGGCAAGAATATCTTCCTGAACGGGGAATACTCTCCCCTCAGCCGCAAGGTGACCGACGGCGACCGCCTGGGCATTTTCCCCGACGATATGCAGATGATAATAGTCTGATTATCCGCGCGGCAAGTCCAGCGTCGCCAGTTTCTCCGCGACCTCGATGAAGCTGTCAAACAGGCTCCAGGGCACCCGTTCCCGCCGCAGCAGTCCGGCCAGATGGCCAGTAGCGAAAACGTGGCCGGCGCCGCGCGCCGCCTCCAGGTCGGAAAAGCCGTCCCCTACATAGACAATGCGGGGGTCCCGCCTTCTCAGCCAGTCCATATGGCTCAGCTTGAAACCCTGCTCCACGGTCCTTCCCGCCGGGTCCGTATAGGTCACCCTGATACCGTTGCCGGTAAACGCCGTTTTGCCGCAATACAGTTCCAGATGGGACATCCCCAGTTCGGCCAGAACGGGCTTGATGTAGAGGT
>CAZZAU010000034.1:1588-12448 GCA_964652725.1 uncultured Dehalococcoidaceae bacterium
CTGACGATGACCACCTCATCCCCGGCTTCCCGGCACCGGGCAACGAGCTCGGCAAAGCCATCTCTTACCTCGATGTGGCGGCGGACGAACGCCTGCAGGCTTTCCCGGGGTTCCCTGACAAGGGCGAACTGCCGCATATTGCTTTGCTCTACCGTGGTCCGTCCCGCCAGGTAGTCCACCTCCATCGCCCGCCACTCTTCCGGAGCGAACCGCTCCCGGATAAGCACGCTGAGGTTGTTCCGGATGATGGTGCCGTCAAAATCGCACTGTATAATCATATGTTATATGCAACGGAAAGGCTGGCGTAAAAGGCGCATTCCTCCCTTTTCTGTTTGCCGCTCCAGCTTAGCACGCAGCCGGGCAGCGGTCAAACGGCGCTCCGTCTTAAGCCCGGAGGCAAGTTGACAGCGAATGATAGATAGTTTATACTGTAGTTGCAAGTAATTCGCATTAGCGAGAGATAATGACAGACAGAGTTAGCGCGTTGAAGACCAGCCGCAGGCAACTCGGCCAGGCCGGAATGAGGGTTACCGACCAGCGTGCCCTGATTCTGGACGTAATCGCCGGGGGAAAGGGCCATCTGGACGCCGACGAAATATACCGCCGCGCCCGGGAGAAGCAGTCGCGCCTGAGCCTGTCCACGGTTTACCGTACGCTGCAAAGGCTGAAAGAGCTGGGCATGGTGAAAGAGGTACACCTGGATGAGAAGCACCATCACTATGAAGTCAAGTCATCCGCCGAGCACCACCATCTGGTATGCCTGGGCTGTGGCAAGGTCGTGGAGTTTGACCATCCCCTGTCCCGTTACATCACCAGAAAGGTGTCCGAGGCCAGGGGATTTGTCATCACCAAAAGTGAACTCAGCATCGCCGGTTACTGTCCCGCTTGCCAGAACCGGCGGGACGCACCGACAAGAGACGCAGGAGAGAAGCTGCCATGTCCGTCTGGCAGAGATTGAGGAATATAATCAGACTTGGCCGGTCAGGTGGAAGTTGTCACGGGGGTGGGGAATACCACGCGGACAATCCCGGCGCAAAGGTGGGCATTGTAGGCAGCCCCAACGTGGGCAAGAGCGTCATCTTCAACAACCTCACCGGAGCCTACGTTACCGTCTCCAATTATCCAGGGACCACGGTGAACGTGGCCAGGGGTAAAGCCAGGATAGACGGCCGGGAGATAGAGATACTGGACACGCCGGGGATGTACTCTCTTATACCTATTACCGAAGAGGAGCGGGTGGCCCGGAAGATACTCTTCGAGCAGGAGATGGGGGCAGTCCTGCACGTGGTTGATGCCAAAAACCTGGAGCGGATGCTTAACCTCACCCTGCAGCTCATCGAGGCCGGTCTGCCCGTTATACTCGACCTGAACATGATGGACGAGCTGGAGGCCGCGGGAGTGGAGATAGACCTGCGCGGGCTGGAACGGGAGCTGGGCATCCCGGTGGTGGCCACCGTGGCGACAACCGGCCGGGGCATGGAAGAGCTAAGGAAGAAACTGGTGGAGTATGTTGGAAGTCGGGAATGTGCTGTCCCGTTATGACGAGTACCTGGAATCGGCACTGGGCCGTATAGAGAGCCTGCTCAGCGGAAAATATACCGTTGCCAGACGGGCAATCGCCCTGCTTTTGCTGCAAGGGGATGAAGAGACGGAAAAGCAGGTCAGGAAGCAGGAGGGTCAGGGCTATGCCTCTATCCGTGAGGTGGTGGTCGAGGCAAATGCCCATTACGGCCAGCCGCTTAGCTATATCATTGCCCTGCACCGGCAGCAAAACATAAAGCGCCTGCTCTCGACCACGGTCACCAGAACGGAAAGGGGCGGCATCACCTTCGCAGAACGGCTCAGCCGGGCCATGATGAACCCGTGGACCGGCGTGCCTATTCTTCTCGTTATTCTCTATTTCGGCCTCTACCAGTTTGTGGGCGTCTTCGGCGCCGGAACGCTGGTCGACCTCATCGAGACAAAAATTTTCGGAGAGTGGTTAAATCCCTGGGTAACGCGGCTGGCCGGCGATTTCATCCCCTGGACGGTCGTGCGTGGCCTGTTCGTCGGCGAGTACGGCATCGTTACCCTGGGGCTGAGCTATGCCTTCGCCATTATTTTACCCATCGTCACCACCTTCTTCATCGTCTTTTCCATTATCGAGGACAGCGGTTACCTGCCCAGACTGTCCATGCTCATAGACCGCCTGTTCAAGGCCATCGGCCTCAGCGGACGGGCGGTAATTCCCATGGTGCTGGGATTCGGCTGCGGCACAATGGCCACCATTGTCACCCGGACCCAGGAGACACGACGGGAGCGGGTGCTCACCACCCTGCTGCTGGCGCTGGCCATACCCTGCTCGGCACAGCTGGGAGTTATCCTGGCCATACTCTCCGGCAATGCGCTGGCTTTGCTCACCTGGGGGCTGGCGGTGGCCGCCGTGTTCCTGCTGGTGGGCTATCTGGCCTCCAGGGTCGTGCCCGGACGGCGGGCCAGCTTCTATATGGAGGTGCCGCCGCTGCGCCTGCCTAAATTCTCCAACGTGCTGGTCAAGACCTATAGCCGGCTGCAGTGGTACTTTGTAGAGGTGCTGCCCATTTTCATCCTGGCCAGCGTGCTGCTCTGGGCCGGAGAACTGACCGGACTGCTGGGCTTCATAAGCCAGGGGTTGCAACCGCTGGTAAGATTCGTGGGCCTGCCTCCCGAAACGTCTATCGTGTTCCTGTACGGCTTCTTCAGGCGGGACTTCGGCGCCGCGGGGCTGTATGACCTGCATACTTCAGGAGTCATAGCCGGAATCCCGCTGGTGGTGGCGGCGGTCATTCTTACCCTGTTCATACCGTGCGTGGCCCAGTTTTCAGTGATGTTAAAGGAAAGAGGCATCGCAACCGGTCTGGCCATCGCCCTCTTCGTTCTGAGCTTTGCTTTTCTCGTGGGCTTCCTTCTCAATCAACTCCTTACCGGTCTGGGAGTGGCACTGTGAAATGTCCTCTTTGCGGTTACGAGTTTGAAGAGAGCACCGCCCGGAATTGCAGCGGGTGTCCCATGGCGGGAGCCTGCGGCAAGGTGCGATGCCCAAACTGCGGTTATGATATGCCCGGAGAGCCCTGGATAATCAGGGCATTGAGAGGCTGGAGGAGAAAGAAACTTGGAGATCGGGGAAAAAGCTGAAGAGCTTCTGGAAACCATCTGGATAAGCACCGAGGAGGGTAAAGAAGCCTCTTACCCGCTGGCCGGCCTGGACGCCGCCGAGATGCAAACAGTGGAGCACCTGGTACAGTCCGGATATGTCGAGCAGACCGATGGCCGCCTGACTCTGACGGAGGAGGGCAAGGGTGCGGCCAGAAGCGTAGTCAGAAGGCACCGGTTGGCGGAGCGCTTGCTGGCGGACGTGCTGGGTACGGGGGGAATGCTAATGCACGAAAAGGCCTGCAAGTTCGAACACCTGCTTGACCGGGGTCTTGACGAGAGTATATGCAGCCTGCTGGGGCATCCCAGGATATGCCCTCATGGCAAGCCCATTCCCGCGGGAAGGTGCTGTGGGCAGCCGCAAACGCCGATGCAGAAGCTGGTGTCTCCGCTTGCCGGGATGACTCCGGGGCAGCAGGGCAAAGTGGCCTATGTTCACGCGGCGGAGTCAAACCAGCTGCAGAAGCTGATGGCTATGGGCATTCTTCCCGGGGCACCGGTGAGGCTGGTGCAGAACTTCCCGTCCTACGTCTTTGAGGTGGGGCAGACGCAGTTTGCCGTGGATAGGGAGATAGCTCAGGCCATTTACGTCCGCCTGGTGGAGCCAGACATGGTCGTCAAGCCGGGGGAGGCTAAATCTACCCCACGCCGGAAGGGGCGCGGGTTCGGGGGCCGGTTCGGCCGCTGGATGAGACGACGCAAGGCCTGACCCGGCATCATATTTATGCGGCGCATCTGAGGCGGTCTTCGCGCCGTCTTTTGTTTTGCGCCGATTTCCGATACAATGTGTTCACGGACGTCGCAGGAGGTGGCTCAAGATGGCGACCAACACTTTGAACCCCGCGGATGAATATATCAGAACACATCCGGGTTCACAGAAGCTGCACCAGCGGGCGGTGAACGTCTTTGCTGCCCGCGGCGCCACCCACACGGCCCGGGTTTTCCACCCTTTCCGCCCCTATACAGTGCGGGCGCAGGGCACCCGCAAGTGGGACGTCGACGGCAAGGAATACATCGACTACGTGATGGGGCACGGTGCCCTGATTCTTGGCCACGCCCATCCCGCCATCGTGCAGGCGGTGCAGGAGCAGGTGGCCAGGGGTACTCACTACGGAGAGAACCACGAGTCCGAGGTGGAGTGGGCGGAGCTCATCCAGCGTATGATGCCGGCGATGGAGAGGATAGAGTTTTTCCCCTGCGGGCAGGAAGCGAATATGATGGCCGTCCGCCTCTCCCGTCTGTTCACCGGGCGCAGGAAGATACTGCGCTTCGCGGAGAACTTCCACGGCTGGGCAGACGAGATGGTAGTCACCACCACGCCGGGAGTATGCAACGATTACGTCACCATGATACCCGGGCATGACCCTGATTTACTGGAAAAGGAGCTGGCCACGGAGGAGTATGCCCTGGTGATGCTGGAGGGCGGCGGCGCACACATGGCCGGGCAGGTGCCCTGGGAGCCTGATTTCGTCCGCAGCATCCCGGCGCTGGCACGGCGCTACGGCACTATTTTCCTCATCGACGAGGTAGTGACCGGCTTTCGCGATGCCACGGGTGGGTGGCAGTCCACCATCGGGGTTACGCCGGACCTGACCAGTCTGGGCAAGATAATCGGGGGCGGGCTCGGCGCCGGCGCCGTGGGCGGCCGCGCTGACATTATGGCCATGCTCGAGCCCCAAACATCACAGCCATTTGCCAGGCACTCCGGCACCTGGAACGCCAATCCGCTGACCGCGGCCGCCGGGGTTGCCGCCTGCAAGCTCTATCTTGATGGCGGGCCGCAACGGCGGGCCGGCGAACTCGGGGCTTACCTGAGGCGGAAGGGCAATCAGGCACTCCGGAACAGGGGTCATACCTGCCGGTTGTACGGACGGAGCATCGTTCACGTATATATAGGTGCGTTCGATTACGAGCCGCCCGATGATACTATGCCCCCCACCCGCGATGCGGTGAAGCTGATGTCCGGCGGGGCACAGAAGGAGAGGCTTTGCCTGCATCTGCTCCAGCGGGGTGTCGCCACTATGAGCGGCAGGTTCTTCGTACTCTCCGCCTGCCACAGCGAGGAGGAGCTTGACCGGACGGTGGCGGCAATCGTGGACAGCCTGGACGTCATGGCCGGCAAGGGTAACCTGGGCGGCTGAGGCCGGCGGCAAATCAGCTCCGCTCCTCCCGCCCGACGAGCCGTCCCACCACGGAAAACCTTTCCAGGGGCCCGGCATCATGGGGCGCCGCTTTCAGGTCGCGGGTAAGGTCACGGCCGGCACGGTGCACCACCTGGTGAATACCCCGGCGCCACTGGTGGCTGGCCGAGACATCATACACCTTGCCCTCAAAGGCAATCCAGGACGTCCCACCGGTGCCGTCCCGTTTCCTGAGCTCGTCTTCGCAAAGCGTTCTGAGCCGGTCGTTGTCCATTTTACGTCTAGCCAAAGGCGACATCCAGGGACATCATCACCGCAAACCCGGTCATACCCCCCATAGTCGCCAGGTCGCCGTGGCCGCCACGCTGGGCTTCCGGCACCAGCTCTTCGATGACGACAAATATCATCGCGCCGGCGGCAAAAGCCAGCGCATAGGGCAATATGGGACGGGCCAGGATGACAACCGCGGCGCCCAGTACGCCGGCGAGCGGTTCCACAAACCCGGAGAGCTGCCCGTACCAGAAGCTTTTGCGGGGGGACATGCCTTCCCGGCGCAGAGGCAGTGAGACAGCGAGCCCTTCAGGCAGGTTCTGTATGCCGATGCCGATGGCCAGGGCCACCGCCGCGCCCAGAGAGGCCTCGGGCAACCCGGCGGCGAGGGCGCCAAAGGCCACCCCCACCGCCAACCCCTCGGGGATATTGTGCAGCGTTATGGCCAGAATCAGCAGCGTGCTGCGCCGCCAGGCGGTCTTCACCCCCTCCGCCACCTCCATGGGAAAACCGATGTGCAGATGGGGCAGCACGCGGTCAACACCGCGTAGGAAAATGCCGCCGGCCAGAAAACCGGCCGCCGCCGGCACCCAGGCGGGAAGCGCCTTGCCCGCAGACATTTCAAGCGCCGGGGCCAGCAGCGACCAGTAGCTCGCGGCGATCATTACGCCGGCGGCGAAACCGAGCATAGTGTCAAGCAGTCTCCGGCTCACACTCCTGCCGGTAAAGACCACCGCCGCCCCCGCTGCGGTCAGCAGCCAGGTGAAACCGGTCGCCAGAAGCGCCTGGACTACCGGGTGTAATCCCTGCAGGAAGCCGGTCACCGCTCTAGTTTCCTCCGGACCGGACCGTAGGTGGCCCGTTGCTGTCGTTACTCGATGTGCCTGAACTTCCGCGTGTAGGGACCCTCGCCGGGCGCCCGCCTGCGGAAGTGCCCGGACGGGCCCTCGGCAAGAAGTTCCTCGAACCAGGCTTCGTGCTCGATTTCCTCGTGGAGTATGGCCAGAGCCAGGTCATAGGTCCGGTGGTCCTTGCCGAAGGTGTAGTCGCAGATATCATGGTACACGCGCACGGCGCACCGCTCCGCTCCCAGCAGGACCTGGAGAATTGACCTGGCATCGGTGGCCTGGTCAGGCACGTAGGCCGCCTCGCAGGCGGCGTCATCGTGAAGCTCTTTCAGGTCCCGGTAAAGCTCGCCGCCCAGCTCATATATTCTGGGCACCAGCGTCTCGAAGTGCAGACGGTCTTCCAGCCGGGCATCTTCAGCGCTCTCCTTGATGGCCTCTCCGTCCGGGCCGACAAGATTTGACCTCAGCAAGGTGTAATAGTAGTAGGTGGTGAACTCGGCGGCGGCGGCCTTCTTGAGCTTCTGTACCAGTACGGCTACATCCACACCAGCCTTTTCCACAAGCTCTCTATCAACTTTTGACATCTCTAACCTCCTCGCGGTATTTATTTATTCATAGTCTCATTTTTCGTTTCCGTCCGCTCTGCCTGCGGCGAGCCGGCGATCTCCCTTATCCCCTCTGCCAGCGGCATTTGCGGAGCATAGCCCAGCACCGCCCGGGCAAGCGAGATATCGGCAAACTCGCGGCGTATGTCGCCTTCCGGCCAGGGGCTGTGCTCGATGGCGGCTTTTCTGCCGGTGACCCGCTCTATCCCCCCGACCAGTTCGTTGATGCTTATTTCCACGCCGGTGCCTACGTTGAACACCTTCCCCGTGCCATCATCGCAGTCCGCAGCCAGCACGTGCGCCCGCGCCACGTCCTTCACGTGGACGAAGTCCCGGGTCTGGGTGCCGTCACCGTACACGGTGACAGGCTGCCCCGCAACTATGGCCAGCGTGTAACGGGCCACTTCGTCCAGACTGGTCGCCAGGTTCTCCCTGGTACCGTAGACGTTGAAGGGACGCAGGCAGGTGCAGGGCAGGCCATAGACGCGGGTAAAAACGGTGCAGTAGTGCTCGCCGGAGAGCTTGCTGGCGCCGTACGGGGTGAGGGGTATGGGAAGGTCGGCTTCTGAGATGGGCAAGCTGGCCGGTTCACCATAGACTGCGGAGGAAGACGTGTAGATGAATTTCCTCACACCGGCCCGCCGGGCGGCGGCCAGCACGTTATAGGTGCCCAGCGCATTGGAGCGGAAGTCTCGCTCCGGGTCTTCAATCGAGAGGCGCGTCGAGGGCTGCGCCGCCACATGAAATACTAGGTCGACGTTACGCATCGCTTCCTGAAGCCCGTCCGGCGCCGCGATGTCCATCCTGATGAAGTCCACCCCCGGCGGCAGATTGCTCTCACGGCCCGTGGACAGATCATCCACCGCTACCACCGGCTTGCCGCAGCGCAACACCTCTTCGCACAGGTGGGAGCCAATAAAGCCGGCGCCGCCCGTTATCATCACTCTGCGGTAATCATCAAGCGCCACAGTCACCTCCGCAGGTACCGGGGTTCGGAATGGAACTCCGCATATCCGAAACCGGTCAGCTACTGGAAAGCGCCCCTGACGTCATTTCGGCTCCAGGGGGTAGCCGCCCTGAAGCCAAGCCTCGAAGCCGCCCTCGAGGGGATAGACCTCTTTGAAGCCGTGGTCCAGAAGTATCTGCGCCGCACGGGCGCTGGAGGCTTCGTGCTCTCAGGTGCAGTAGGTCACAATCAGGCGGTCACGCGGCAACTTGTCCAAATGCTGCTCCAGCTCCGAGTGATGGATTCTCAGCGCTCCCGGCAGCTTCACGTCCGATGCGCCCCAATCGCGGTTATTCCTGGTGTCAATGAACAGCACTGGCTCACCGCCGCGCAGCTTGCCGTCCACTTCTTGCGCCGTTATTCGCTTTGGTTCAGCCAAATCACCTCCCGGCTTTCTCTGCAGAGCAGTTTTTCTCCAATTTATAATGCGGGGCATCAAAAAGTCATAAAATACGGCAGAAAAAAATTACAAAACTATGACATCTGCGCGGAAGGTAAATGCGATTAATCCGCGGCTTCGCGCTGCCGCCCGTCCCTTCCAATAGAATTACTTCTAACTGCTGCGTTTAATTAGCATTGTGGGTGATGCTTAACCCGGCCATCCTGTTGTAAACTAAAGCGGACCATTAAGTCAGGAGGTGAATTATGGCCGGTACGGGACTGGACGCATTTGATACCACCATTCACAAGACCAATGTTTGGCTCAAGGATATCATGGAGGAAATGGGCTGGGAAGACCGGCACCGCGCCTATCTGGCGTTGCGCGGGGTGCTGCACGCCTTGCGTGACCGGCTCACGGTGAAAGAGGCGGCGGACCTGGCCGCCCAGTTGCCCATGCTGATACGCGGCTTTTACTATGATGCGTGGAACCCGGAAAAGACGCCCGTCAAGTTCAGCCGGGAGGAGTTTCTGGTCGTTCTGCGCCGGGCCTTCACCGGCGAGCCGGAGCTGGACGCGGAGGAAGTAGCCCGGGCGGTATTCCGGGTAATTGCCAGGCGCATAGACGAGGGGGAAATCGAGGATATCCGGGGCATACTGCCCAAAGACCTGCGCGAGCTGTGGGAGAGCTAGCAAAGCGAGATTGAAAAGGGCGCGGCCTGATGAACCGGCAGCGCCGCGGACAGCCCGCCGGAGTACCGGGCCAGAGCGTGCCCGGTGGCGGAGTGCGGCTGCGCCTCGGGAGTCAGGGCTGCCCTGAACAAGGAGAAGAGATATGACGAGATTAGCTATGATATTGGCTGCACTTACGTTATCACTGGCGGTGCTGGCCGGGAGCGCCGGCTGCCGGGCGGAGAGATGGCAGGTAGAAGAGAAAGTGACCTTTCAGGGCGTGGAGATGACTTTGCGGCTGAGCAGCGAGAACGTGGAGCCCGGAGCTATGCTGGACGTGAACGTGCAGGTAAAGAACACGTCCGGCGCCGGGGTGGAGTACACGATGTGGAACAGCGGCGATCCTCCGGTGTATCTCCGGCTGGAGCCGCCCTACGGAGACGCTATCACGCTGCGGGCTCCCGGGGAGCCGGAAATCGTGCAGCCGGTGGTCACTTTCGGCATCCTGGAGGCGGGGGAGACGATAGAGCGCCAGGTGCAATGGGATGTGACCATACCGGTCGGCTCGGCAGCGGTCGATGCTCCCAACGGCACCTATACCGTTGCGGCCAGCTTCTTTCCCGGCCGTCAGGTCGACCGTCCCGAGCCTGAGCCATTGCGCCTTGCCCATCCTGTGATGGTCACGGGCGGCGCAGACCTGATCGACGCAGAGCGCGCGGAGCAGATTGCGTTTAACGTGCCATCCGTGCAACTGTGGGTCAGCGGCCACACCGGAGCGGCGGTGGCCAGGGAACAGAAAGGCACCTACACCGTGAACATGGGCGGCGAATGGCAGGCGGCGGACCAAGAACTTTATGAGCAAGCCCGCGCCGCGGGGGAGGCGGCGGCCGTAGACCTGACACTCGGAGATGATGGCGAGTCACTCCGCTGGCAGGTGCATTTCGCCTCCAAGTTCGGCTTTCCGCCTTCGGAGATGACCGTATTGTTCGATGCAACCAGCGGGGAGGTGCTGACAGTCACCCCGGACCTGGAGGCAGAGCTGGAGGGCGGAGTGGTGGCCACCTTCGCGGTGGGCAACAGCCGCTTCCGCATATTCGTGACCAATCCGGAGACCATCGAGGAGCTTTATCGCCTCCAGAGTGGCGAAAGCCGGGCCAATATCCCCAACGGTCCTCTGCTGAGCGGGCCCGGGGCGGGCATGCATAACGTGCCATGGTCGTGGCACCTGGACCCGGAGCAGACGCAGATGGCCGAAATCACCATAGAGGTCTGTGACGGCACGCCGGACTTCGTTGAAGAAGACCTGGCCTACTGGCTGGACCAGGTGGGGCAGTACTGCCCCTGGAGCGCGGAACTGGTGGACATCGCCGACCACAGGTGATAAAGAAACGCAGGAGGTAGAACATGGAGCCCTTTCTGTTCATCCTGCTGGTGGTGATAGCCGTGGCGCTGATGGTGCTCGGCGTCATATTGCTGCGCCGTGTACGGACGCCGCTCAGCAGGTCTATGGCCATAATCGCCATTGCCACCGGTGCCCTGATGGTGCTGACCATAGTTGTCGGCGGCTTCCTAACGAGCAGAATCGTGTTCGGCGCCGTCTCGTTCGCACTTCTTTTCGGCGCCGGCGCCGCAGCCCTCGTATTCTGGGTGGCCACGCTTATCGACTGTGCTTTGAACGAAGCCAGAGAAGGAAATGAGAAACTGGTCTGGGTAGTGGCAGTGTAAAATCTTTTGTGTGAAATTGAGAAGAGGTTGAAAAAAGGGGCGCT
>CAZZAU010000035.1:0-12102 GCA_964652725.1 uncultured Dehalococcoidaceae bacterium
ACTCCCTTTTCTCTCCGGCCGGAACGGTGGGCAGGCTGGGCGCGGCTTACGGCAACTTCGGCGTGATGGTGAAGGCCCACGCCTACATCCGCTCTCTCGGCGCCGAAGGCCTCAGAGAGGTCAGCGAGAACGCGGTGCTCAACGCCAACTACCTCAAGGAGAAGCTCAAAGCTCACTATCACCTTCCCTATGACCGCCGCTGTATGCACGAAGTGGTCCTCTCCGGCCGGCGGCAGAAGGCGCGCGGCGTCAGCACTTATGACATCGCCAAGCGCCTTCTCGACTACGGCTTCCATCCCCCCACGGTTTACTTCCCCCTGGTGGTGGAGGAGGCCCTGATGATAGAGCCGACGGAGACGGAGAGCAAGACTACTCTTGATGAGTTCATTGAAGCGATGACCGCCATAGCCCGGGAAGCGGAGGAAGAGCCGGAAGTGCTGCACTCGGCGCCGCACACTACTCCGGTCAGACGCCTGGACGAAGTGGGCGCCGCCCGCAAGCCGGACCTGCGCTGGAAGTGGTAAACTAGAGAGAACGATGCTTCAAGAGACCTGTCTCAAGACCTTCGCCGCCAGCTATCTGGGCCTGGTGCCGTACGGGCAGGCCTTGCAGCGGCAGCGGGCGCTGGCATTGGCAAGAAGCAGGGGCGTTATCCCTGATACAGTTCTTCTCCTCCAGCACCCTCACGTCTATACCATCGGCCGGTTCCGGGGCGCGGAAGACCTGGGGGATTTGCCGGAAGGGGTGGAGGCGGTGCACACCGACCGCGGCGGCGGCATCACCTACCACGGCCCCGGCCAACTGGTGGGCTATCCAATCATCAACCTCCGCGGGCGCGGCCTTGGGGTGCGCCGGTATATCTGGAATCTGGAAGAGGTTATCATCCGCCTGCTGGACGATTTCGACATAAAAGGGGGCCGCCATCCGGCCTACCCGGGAGGGGTCTGGGCAGAAGGGAAGAAACTGTGCTCGGTGGGCATAAGCGTGAGCCGCGGCATTACCAGGCACGGCTTTGCTCTGAACGTGGCCACGGACTTGAGCTACTTTGAAGCCATCAATCCCTGTGGCATCTCGGGGCCGGTAATGACCGCCATGTTCAAGCTGCTTGGTTGCGGGATATCTGTCGGAGATGTAGTGGAGGCGTGGCTGAAGCGGTTCCGGGAAGTGTTCGGCGTGGTGCGGGAGGACTTGCGTTGAGCCGGCTGCTTCTGGTAAGGCACGGCAATACCAGGGGCAACAGCGCCGAAAGGTTCTGGGGCCAGACCGACGTGGAGCTAAGCGACGAAGGCATTGAGCAGTGTGAGCGCTTGCGCGACCGCCTGGCGGCGGAGAAAATCAGCGCGGTATATGCCAGCCGGCTGCGCCGGGCAAACGCCAGCGCCGGCATAATCGCCGCCCCCCACCGCCTTCCCGTCACCATGTGTGAAGAGCTCCTGGAGATAGACTTCGGCCGCGCCGAAGGGCTGACTTTCAATGAGATAGGCCGGCGTTTCCCGGAGGTGTTCAAGGCGTGGCCTGGCCGTGACCTCAGCTTCAGCTATCCCGGCGGCGAGACCATCGGCGAGCTCAACACCAGGGTGGCAGGGTTCCTGCCCCGGCTGGACGGGCATACCCCTGAAGAAACCGTGCTCATTGTGGCGCACGCCGGAGTGATAAGGCTGCTGATTTGCCATCTGCTGAAGCTCGAACCATGGCGCTGGCGCCAGCTCCGCACTGACCTGGCTTCACTGAGCATTGTGGAGACCTTTCCGGAGACGGCCATCCTCACCCTGCTCAATGACGTTTCCCATCTCAGGTAGGTGGCGCTGGCGGGCGGGGATTTCTCCCACCTGCCGGCTATGCTATACTTCTGGATGAGATTCTCTGGAGGCAGCCTGTGGACGATGCTGAACGGGCAAAGCAACGCATTGAGGAACTGCGCCGGCAAATCAACTACCACAACTACCGGTACTACGTCCTGGACAGCCTTGAAATCAGCGATGCCGAATATGACGCGCTGATGCGGGGGTTGAAGGAGCTGGAAGAGCAGCACCCGCGTTTCCTCACCCCCGATTCTCCGACCCAGCGGGTAGGGGCGGAGCCCTTGGAATCCTTCGGCGTGGTGGAGCATCGCGTGCCCTTGCTCTCGCTGGGCAACGCCTTCTCCGATGAAGAGCTGATGGCGTGGTACAACCGCACCCGGCGGCTGGCGGACAACGAGGACTTCGACTTTGTCGGCGAGCACAAGATAGACGGCCTGGCCGTAGCTCTGACCTATATCGACGGCCGCCTGGCTGTAGGCGCTACCCGCGGCGACGGGCTGCGCGGGGAGGACATCACGCAGAACCTGAAGACCATTCGCAGCATTCCGCTGACCGTCCTCGGAGATGCGCCTCCCCGCTTCGAGGTGCGCGGGGAGGTGTACCTGCCCAGAGCAGGTTTCCACAAGCTCAACCAGGAGCGCGCCGATGCCGGCGAGCCGCTGTTCGCCAACCCGCGCAACGCCGCAGCCGGCTCGGTGCGCCAGCTCGACCCGCGCGTTACCGCCCGGCGTCCTCTGGACATATATATCTATATGCTGGGGTGGGTGGAGGGTGGAGAGACGCCATCCACCCACTGGGAGCGACTGGAGTACCTGAAATCGCTTGGCTTCAGGGTGAACCCCAACAACAGCCAGCTGAAAGGCATCGGCGAGGTGAAGGAATACTACCGGACCTGGGCGGAAAAAAGGGAAACCCTCGAGTATGAAGCCGATGGCGTGGTGATAAAGGTGAACCAGGTAGGCCTGCAGGAGCGGCTGGGGGCCGTGGGGAGGGAACCGCGCTGGGCCATCGCCTACAAGTTCCCTGCTATCCAGGGCACCACCCGCCTTAAAGATATCGGCATAAGCGTGGGCCGCACCGGCACTTTGAACCCCTTTGCCATCCTGGAGCCGGTCTCAGTGGGCGGCGTCACCATCCGGCAGGCCGCGCTGCACAATGAGGACGATATCAGACGCAAGGACATTCGCATCGGTGATACGGTTATCGTGCAGCGCGCCGGCGACGTTATCCCGGAGGTGGTGGGGCCGGTGGTCAGCAAGCGTAGCGAAAAGGAAAAGGAGTTCAACCTTCTCGACACGGTGTACGATGAGGAAAAGGGGCGGCCCTCCTGTCCGGTCTGTGGAGGGGAGGTGGTCAGGCCGGAGGGCGAGGTGATGTACTATTGTGACAACGCTGCCTGCCCTGCTCAGGCACAGCAGCGCATTCAACATTTCGCCTCGCGGGCGGCCATGGATATCAGGGGCATCGGGGAGAGCCTGAGCGCTACCCTGTTCGAGAAAGGGTTTGTCAAAGACATCGCCGATATTTACTATCTTGAGAGCAGGCGCAAGGAGCTGGAAAAGCTGGAAAAGCTGGGGGAGAAGAGCGTCAGCAACATTCTGAACGCCATTGAAAAGAGCAAGGACCGCCCTCTGTCCCGGCTTATCTTCGGGCTGGGCATACGGCATATCGGCGAAGAGACCGCCGAGCTGCTGGCAAGAGAATTCGGCGGTCTGGACGCCCTGGCCGGTGCTTCCCGCGAGGAGTTGATGAAGGTGGAGACCATCGGCCCCAGGATAGCGGACAGCATTATCGCCTTTTTCCGCCAGGAGTCCAACCGTGATATTATCCGCCGGCTGAAAGAGGCCGGGGTCAGGACGGAAGAGAAGAAGAAGGCGCAAGAGAAGAAACTGCCCCTATCCGGCCGGGAGTTCGTGCTGACGGGGAGCCTGGAGTCTTTCACCCGGAAAGAGGCTGAGGAAAGGATAGAGGCCCTGGGCGGTGTCACCAAGAGCAACGTGACCGGGAAAACGACCTATCTGGTGGTGGGGGCTGACCCCGGTTCCAAGCTGGACAAGGCGCGGAGCCTGGGCACCAAGACTCTGAGCGAAGAGGAGTTCCTGAAGCTCCTGGAGCTGAGCCAGCCCTGAATTGCCAAGACGTGAAGATATGAAGATATGAAGCTCATCGTCGGCCTGGGCAATCCGGGTCTCGCCTACGCCCGCAACCGGCACAACATCGGCTTTATGTGCCTCAGGCACCTGGCAAAGACGCTGGGCGTGCGCCTTGACCGGGGTGAGGCCCGGGCCCGTACCGGAGAGGGTGGGGTGGATGGCACTCGCCTGGTGCTGGCCAGGCCGCAGACAATGATGAACCGCAGCGGCGAGGCCGTGGGCCGGCTGGCGGGCAAATACCATGTCGGCCCGGAACACATGGTCGTAATCCACGATGACCTTGACCTGCCGGTGGGCAAGATCCGCCTGCGCAAGGACGGCCGCTCCGGGGGGCACCGGGGCATCGAGTCCATCATCGCTCACTTGGGCAGCGCCGACTTCGTCCGGGTGAAGGTGGGCATCGGCCGGCCGGACCCGGAAAGCGCGGGGCGGGACAAGGAGGCGGCCATCATCGCCTACGTTCTCAGCGATTTCACTCCGGATGAAGAGAAAATCATCGCCGGGGTCTTGCCTGTGGTGAGCGAGGCCATATTGTGCCTTCTGAAAGAGGGCCTTGCCGCAGCGATGAACAGGTTCAACTGACCCGGCCGGCGAAGTTGGGCCGCGCCCAGAGAGTGAGAGAGCTTATCCATCGCCGGGCGGAATGGTATAATACTGGGGTACCAGAAGGAAGGGAGGTTGTCATGGCTTTTTTCCAGGACTGTTGTCGCGTGGTTGCCTGTGATGCCGGGAGCCTGGAAGCACTTGAAGCATTATTGCAGGCGGGGAATCCCTTCCTGGGCCGGCTGGAGGAAGGAAGTTGATTTACCGGAAGCTGGGTGTGAGCGGAGCCGAAGTGGGGGTGGTTGGGCTGGGGGCGGAATACCTCGAGTTTGCCGATGCCAACACGGTGGCTTCGGTAGTGGACGCCGCTCTGGACGGCGGCGTGAACTACATCGACCTGTTCATGCCCACTGCCGCGGTGCGGGACAACTTCGGCCGGGCGCTGCGCGGCAGGCGGCACCGGGTTATGGTCGCCGGACACCTGGGGCCGGTGCTTAGTGACGGCCAGTATTGCCGTTCCCGCGACCCGGCGGTGTGCCAGGAGTTCTTTGAAGACCTGTTCAGAAGGCTGGGCACGGAATATATCGATGTGCTTATGCTCCACTTCGTGGACAGGCCTGATGATTACCCGGTGGTCTTCGATGAGGCCGGACTGCTCGGCGTGGCGCGGCGCCTGAAGCAAGAAGGGAAAGCCCGCTTCATCGGTATGAGCAGCCACAACGTGCCCACCTCGCTGCGGGCGGTCAACAGCGGCGCCATCGATGTGCTCATGTTTCCGGTGAACCCTGCCTTTGACATTATGCCCGATGAAATGGAGGCCGGGGTATCGTTGAAGGAAGTCCTCTACCGGCAGGCACCGGACAAAGGAGGGAAGGGGATATCGCCGCGCCAGCAGCTCTATCACGCCTGCGCCGCCCGGGGAGTAGGGGTGGTGGCGATGAAACCGTATGCCGCCGGGGTACTCTTCCGGGATAACCCCAGCTCCATTCTGCTGACCCCGGCACAGTGCCTGCACTACGCGCTCTCCCAGCCGGCGGTGTGCACCGCGGTGCCCGGCTGCAAGAATGCGGGCGAAATGAAGGCGGCCCTGGCTTACCTCGAGGCCGGCGAGGCGGAGAAGGACTACAGTGCCATCAATATGAACGTCGTGTGGAAGCTGAAAGGAAGCTGTATGTATTGTAACCACTGCCTGCCCTGCCCGGCGGGCATCGATATAGGCACGGTGACGCGGCTGGCGGATACCGCTGGCTTTGCGATGAACGACGAGGTGGCTTCCGACTACGGCGCTATGGAGGCGACGGCGTCCGCCTGCAGCGAGTGTGCCGCCTGCATGGAGCGCTGTCCCTTTGGCGTGGACGTCATCGCCAATATGAACCGGGCGGTGGAGCTGTTCGGCCGGTAGTTGCTGGAGGAGACATATGGAGAAGAAGGACAGATTGAACTGGGTCTATTCCGTGCGGGACAACAGCGAGCTGGAGGCTAGATACGCGCGTTGGGCCCGGGACTACGATGCCGAACTGGAGAATGACTACGGGTGGCGGGGCCCCCAGCGTACCGGGGAATTGCTGGAGAGGTATGTGCCGCGGACGGCCCGCATTCTGGACGCCGGTGCCGGTACCGGTCTGATGGGTATGGTGCTGCGCGGACGCGGCTATGAGGACCTGGTGGCGATGGACCTTTCGGAAGAAATGCTGGCCGAGGCCCGGAAAAAAGAAATCTACCGCGAATATCACCGGATGGTGATGGGGGAACCGCTTGCCTTCGCCGGCGATTCCTTCGATGCTGTGGTGAGCACCGGCGTGCTGACCACCGGCCACGCGCCGCCCGGCTCTCTCGACGAGCTGGTGCGCATCACCCGGCCGGGCGGGCATATCCTGTTCACCCTGCGCATGGACGTTTACGAGGAGCAGGGATTCAAGGCCAGGCAGCAGTCCCTGGAGTCCGATGGCAGGTGGACGCTGGTGGAGGCCAGCGAGCCGGAGCCACTGCTGCTGAAAGAGCCTGACGTGCTGCACCGCATCTGGGTCTACCGGGTAACGGTATAAAGGTGGCAGGGTCGGGGTTGGGTGGACTCAGGTAAGGTCCTTGAGGTATCTCTTGAGGAAGCGGTGCGCCAGGGACAGGGCGATGCTGCTCGTCAGGATGGCTATCATCACCTGGAACGAAAAGCCGGTTATGGCGACACCCAGCGCCGTGCCCCCGGCCGGTGGGTGTTCCGCGTCCAGCACCACCATCAAGTAGAGGGCGGCGCCCACCGCCAGCGAATAGATTAGAATCGCGGTCAGGGGAGTGGAATGCGGAATCAGGGCGAACAGCGACCCGCAGAAAAGGCCGATGAGGTGCCCGCCGATAACTCTTCTGGGGGCGGCGCTGACGCTGCGCGGCATAACGAAGATGATGAAGGCGGTGGAGCCGATGGAGGCTATTACCACCACGTGCTCCATATTCAGCAGCAGTAGCACCAGGAACAACACCACCATCGCCATAAGGCTCTGGTACAGGTAGTTTTTCCACAGGGCGAGAAATCTCCGGCGTATCCGGTGCAGCCTTTGCTGGGCGGTCTCTACAGAATCAGAACGCATTATGTATCTTTTTCCGGTGTCCATTATAATCCCTCCGCGCCGATATGTTAAATCGGGCGCAGGTCCGGTATGCAGGTGAAATAGGTTTGTGCTACACTATCTAATAACCGTACATCTTGGATGGAGGTATGAATGTCCAGTAAGGTTTGCGTGGCCAAAGGAGAAGATGCGGCGCCGGAGGCAGTGGTGCCGGCGGTCCGGATTCTGGAGGAAATGAATCTGGACATCGAGTTCATCTGGCTGGAGACCGGGGACGAGGCTCTGGCCAAATACGGCACCAGTTTTCCAGATTCCGCCCGGGAAGCCATTGATGGCTGTGACTACGGCATTATGGGCTCAACGAGGAACTTGGGTGGAGTACATGGCTATATGAGGTGGGGCAAAAGATGCTTCGGCAATGTCCGTCCCACCAGGTATGTGCCCGGCTTGAGGAGCCCGCTCAAAAACCCGGAGGGCATCGATTTCGTGATACTGCGTGAAAACCTCGAGGGGCTGTATCCGGGATACGAAGGAGACATCAGCCAACTGGCTCCCTTGAAGCTGCACAACGATATGCTGGACAGAGACCTGGACACGAACCAGAAGGGCAAGTTCGCGGTGAAGCTCACCACGGAGGAGATAACCCGGGATATCTGCCGGATGGCCTGCGAGCTGGCAATGAAGAGGAAGGAAAAAGGAGGGCGCGGCAAGGTCACCGTTTCCAGCAAGTACAATGTGCTGCGGCAGTCCGACGAGATGTTCCGCCGCATCGCCGAAGAAACGGTGGCGCAGTACCCCGGGCTCGCCTTCGGGCAGCTGATAATAGACAACTTCGCCCAGCAGCTGGTCATCAACCCGCAGCAGTTCGACGTGGTGGTGATGTGTAACGAGCACGGCGATATTCTGGCCGATGCCGCGGCCGGGCTTATCGGCGGGCTGGGCCTAGTGGCCAACGCCTGCATCGGTAAGGACTTTGCCTATTTCGGTTCGGTGCATGGCACCGCCCCGGACATCGTGGGGAAGAACATCATCAACCCTACGGCCATGATTCTGGCCGGGGCCATGCTGCTGGAGCATTTGAACTATGCGCAGGAGGCGGCCCGTCTGGAGGCGGCGGTCTATAAAGTGTATCAGGATGGCCGGCATCTGACACCGGACCAGGGCGGCAATACCACCACCTCCGATTTCTGCCAGGCGGTGAGAGCCAACCTTTCCTGACCTGCGCGGTCGCCGGTCTTTCAGGAGCAAGATGAAAAAGCCCATACTGGTTCTTCTGGCCTTTATGCTGCTCGGTGTTCCGCTCGCCGGCTGTGAGAGGGATGCAGGCAGCGCCGGGCCTGATACCAAGCTCAACCTGTATGGCATAGACCCCATCACCCTTGACCCGGCTATCTCCGGGGAGGCGCTCTCCCACGAGTTCATTTTGCAGATTTTCAGCGGACTGGTGCGCCTGGATGATAACCTGGAGCCGGCGCCGGACATCGCCGAGCGGTGGGAGGTGGGTGACGACGGTCGCACCTACACCTTCTACCTGCGCAAAGGTGTCAGCTTCCATGACGGCCGCGCCGTTACCGCTCAGGACGTCAAGTATTCCTGGGAACGCGCCACTGACCTGGCCACCGGCTCGCAGACCGCGGCTACCTACCTGGGCGACATCGTCGGGGTCAAGGAGAAGCTGTCCGGCCGGGCCGGCGATATCAGCGGAGTAAAGGTGGTTGACGACTATACCATCGAGGTCACCATCGACGCGCCCAAGTCCTATTTCCTTTCCAAGATGACCTATCCGGTGACCTTCATCGTGGACCGCAACCAGGCTGCGGCCGCCGGAAACTGGTGGCGGAGACCCAACGGCACCGGCCCGTTCCGGCTGACGGAGTGGGAAGAGGAGGACTCGCTGGTGCTGGAGCGGAACGGGGACTACTACGGAGAAAAGGCGGGCGTGGGGTCGGTGGTGTTCAAGCTGTGGGGTGGGGTGCCTATGAACCTGTACGAGACCGGGGAGATAGATGTGACCGAGGTCAGCATGGCCTACATCGATAAGGTGCTGGACCCCGCCGGGCCCTTCCGGGATGACCTGGAGATTGTGCCCGAGCTGAGCTTTAGCTACATCGGCTTTGACCATACCAGGCCGCCTTTCGATGACGTGAACGTGCGCCGCGCTTTCAGCCGGGCGATAGACAAGGACCGGATAGTCTCCCTGGTGTTCCGGGATATGATGGAACGGGCGGATGGCGTTCTGCCTCCCGGCATTCCCGGCTTTAATGACGACCTCGCCGGGCTGGACTTTGACCCGGCGGAGGCTAGGGAGCTCATCGCCCGGTCCTCCTACGGCAGCGTGGACGCCCTGCCGCCCCTCACCATCACCACCATGGGCTGGGGCGGGCTGGTGGGAGGAGGTCTGGATGCCATCATCGCCGAGTGGCGGCAAAACCTGGGGGTGGAGGTGGAGGTGCGGCAACTGGAGCCGGAGATATTCCTCTACCATCTGAAGGAAGAAAAAGACCAGATGTACTATATGGGTTGGGTGGCTGATTATCCCCACCCCCAGAACTTCCTGGAAATCCTGTTCCGCTCCGGGGAAGACAACAACGCCGGCGAGTACAGCAACCCGGCGGTGGATGCCGCTCTGGAGGAGGCGGGCCGTGAGCTGGACTTCGGCCGCAGCCTCGCGGTCTACCGGCAGGCCGAGCAGATGCTGGTGGATGACGCGGCCTGCATTCCGCTGTGGTTCGGACAGAACTATATCCTGGTCAGACCTCACGTGAGCGGCTACGAGCTGACCCCGATGGGCTATGCCCTGCTGAACGGGGTCTCGGTTGTGGCCGACTGAGCAGGGTCTCCAGTTCGCGCCGGCCGAGCACGCGGGTGTGGCCCTCGGGCAGGTCGCCCAGTGCGAGATTGCCCATTCTCACCCGTTTCAGCGCCAGGACGCGGTGCCCCACCGCGGCGAACATGCGGCGCACCTGTCGCTTTCGGCCCTCGTGGATGGTGATGCTGTAGTTGAACGGCGGCGAAGCTGCCTCGCTGACTTGCGCCGGGATGGTAACGCCGTCGTCCAGCCTGACGCCCCGCTGGAGAGCGCGCTGTTCCTCAGGCGCCAGCTTACCTTTGACCTGGACCAGGTACTCTTTCTCGTACTCATAGCGGGGGTGAGTGAGCCGGTAAGCAAGGTCGCCGTCGTTGGTGAGCAATATGAGGCCGGTGGAGTCCGCGTCCAGCCGCCCCACCGGGTACAGCCTCAGATGACGGTACCTCGGCGGGACGAAGTCGGTTACCTTGCCTCTGCCCCGCTCGTCGCTCAGGGTGGAAACGAAACCGGCCGGCTTGTGCAGCATCAGGATGACGTGCTCCTGCGCTTGGAGGGCGAGCGGCCGGCCGTCCAGGGTGACGCGGTCGGTGGGGCTCAGGGGGTGGCGGAAGTCCGTGGTCACCTGCCCGTTGACGGAGACACGCTCCTGCTTGATGGCGTCGGCCATCTTGCGGCGTGAGCCGGCGCCGGCCCGGACGAGGGCTTTGAGCAGGGATTCAGGTTCCATAAAGGTCTTGTGTTAAACCTCTCCCCCGGCCTCTCTCTTTAGCAAGGGAGGGGGAATAGTCAATCCTTGTGCTTAACGTAACTTCAAACTGGCGGAGGGGGTGGGATTCGAACCCACGGTCGTCTTGCGACGACAACGGTTTTCAAGACCGCCGCCATAGACCGCTCGGCCACCCCTCCCGGCTTCAGAGTTGCTGCCAGAATCATTATGCCTTAACCGCAAGGCATCGTCAAACGTCCGCTGCCGGAACGGGCCCGTCCGGCGGCCTGTTTGTTTGCCCCCGGTGTGGTAGAATTGAAGGAGCGGAGAGCGTATGGTTGACAGCAGGCAGAGGGCGGAACACTATTCCAGAACGAGACGCATCTTCTATCTGCTCGCCCTGCTGGTGATTATCGCCGTCACCATTGTGCTTCATCTCACCTATGGCCGGCACCCGGAAAGGCTGGCCGAGCTCAAGAACTACGTCTACGGCGGTGCCTTTCTCATCAGCGTCATCGGCAACGCCACCATCATTTTTCCCGGCGCCGTCCTGATTATACTGTCGAACCTGGGTATCCTGGTTTACGCCACCGCCGGGCTGCCCGGGCCCATCATAGTGGGGCTGGTGGGAGGCGTGGGTGCGGCCATCGGGGAGACCACGGGGTTTATTGCCGGCTACAGCGGACGTGAGCTGGTGACAGGCAAGAAGATGTACGACCAGATCGAGGGGCGGGTAAAGAGGTGGGGCTCGCTGGCCATCTTCCTGTTCTCGCTGGTGCCGTTCGTATTTGACTTGGTGGGCATAGTGGCTGGGGTCCTCCGTTTCCCGTTCTGGAAATTCATCCTCTTCTGCGGACTGGGCAGGATTGTGCTCTACGTGGTGTTCATTACCCTGGCGGCGCTGGGCAGGGAGGCGCTCCTGCCGCATTTCGGCTAGCGCCGCCGCACGACGGCGAGAAGCAGCGAACCGGCTATGAAATATACGAAGCAGGCGCCGAGCATCACATGGTATCCCAGCCCCCCGCCGAAGGTATTGAAAAAGTCGATGGCCGGCCCGATGAGCCTGGCCAGAGCCGACCCTCCCGCCGTGGCCATGTTGGCCAGCCCCAGGTAGCGCGCTTCTTCCCCGCTCGTCACCAGGTCGGTGGCCAGCGCCCAGTTGGAGCTCATAAAGGCGCCGGCGGAAATCCCCAGTATGGCTCCCCCGGCGATAATATGGGGGTAGCCGGTAGCCAGGAATATCACCAGGACGCCCGCCGCGCCCACCAGTCCGGAAATGACCACTACGGGCCGGCGGCCGGTCACGTCCGAAAGGCGTCCGGCGGGATAAACGGCCAGCAGCATGCCTATGCCGGCGGCGATGAGCAGGTCGGCGGTGGCAGTGGCGGGGTTGGTCACTCCCACCACGTCCCTGAGATAGTACAGGGCATAGGTCTGGATGGTTGCCAGCGCCATGAAGACGAGGAGACGCGAGGCCAGGAAAACGATGAAATCGCGGTCGGCCCTGACGTCAAGCCGGAAGCATTTG
>CAZZAU010000036.1:0-11909 GCA_964652725.1 uncultured Dehalococcoidaceae bacterium
CAGGAACGAAGGGTCAAAGTCCTCCCCGGTTATCCCCTCGCCGGAGATGTAGAGGGGCACCTCAGGGGCGAGGGGCTGTTCTAGGTGATTTGAGTTGTAGAACTTGATGGTACGTTCCAGCTCCTCACGCACTATGGGCAGCTTGTCCAGCAATGTCTCGGCCTCGGCCGGCAGGGGCAGGCTGCGGATGAGCTCCGGGATGCCGTCCACCATTATCACCAGGTCTACCTCGCTGGTCCTGATATCGGCCAGGATGGAGGTGGACTGGTTCACCACCCTGGACAGTGCCAGCGGGGCCAGGTCCATCATGTGCGGCTCCACGTTCGCCTTGTGCAGCATTTCGAACAGGGCGTCGGCGCCATTGCGCGGATATGCGGCCATGAAGACCCTGGTTTCTTCCCTGGACTCGTGGATCTTTTGCCACGAGGTGTATAGCTCATCGAGGGAGACCGGCAGCAGTCTTTCCGCTTCGCTCCTGACGGCTTCGGCCAGCACTGATTCCGGCAGCCGCGGCAGGGTGATTACCCGGTACAGGCAGTGCAGGCCGCTCAGGCCGATGATGACCTTCTTTTCCTTGATTTCGTGGACTTTGAGGAGCGCCTTGAGTTCACTGGCCACCTCGGTGGGGTCGGTGATAACGCCGTCGCTTACCAGTCCGGGCTTGATGGCGAGCATGGCCCACTTCTTTATCTCCTTGCCCCTGGTCTCCAGGAGCCTCAGCCCGGAATCGTCGATGTAAATAGTGACAATCTTCTTTGCCATTTTACTTTCCTGCGTAATCGTGGATAACCATCGTGATGCTGGTTAGGGGCGGCTGCGGCGCCTCTCCCATGGTGATTCTGGCCGTTTCCACCCGGCTGGTGGGGAACCGGCTGGCCAGCCTGGAAATGAAGTTGACCGTGCTGGGCAAGTCTCCGGTCACGTTCATGGTCATGGTCAGCGTGAGCAGCGGGACGGCTGCGGCATCATTGAATTCCGGCTTTTGCAGGTGGACCTCGAGCAGGTCAACGTTGCAGGCCCGGGCCAGAGCGAAAAGCACCCGGGTCACCCGGACGTCATCCAGCGGCTGGCTGAGGCGGTTTTGGGCGGCGTCAATCTCCGCTTCAAGCTGGGGGGCTTCCTGTTCCAGTCCTTCAAGCTCGCGGGAGAGACCGTCGCCGGAGTAGCTGGCCAGCCTCAGCTTTGCCTGGTACAGCTCTTGTGCCAGGTCGTTCCGTTGCTGCCTCTGCCCGTCGTAGGCAAAGCCCAGACTGATGATAAGCACCATAAAGATGCCCGGAACCAGAATCACCAGGCTCGTTTTGCTCGGTCTCAAGCGCTGCATTTTTTCACCTAAGGATTTACCTGCCAGCACGTAATCTCTACGGTTCCTTCGCCCAGCCACAGCCCCGCCCTGACGCTCATCACCGCGCCGCCGGCATCCGAGGCCCCGGCCGTTATGACATAGGGGTGACTGTCTCCGTCCCAGACCGTGCCCACGTCCTCGCGCGTGGCCTGTATGTAGCTGTGGCCCTCCACGCCATCCACGTCCGGCGGGCCGCTCAATTGAAATATCAGGTCTTTCGTCTGGCCCTCGTCTATGTTGGGGTGAGGAGGCCCAAGCTCCCAGTTGAGGGTTATGCCGGTATTTGAGTCGCCGCCGACCGCCGGGTCATCGTTTGTGATGTTGCCGGTGGTGGAGCCGCTGACGTAGTCCACGGCCGGCGGGAAATCGATGAATATCTGCTCCAATTTCAGATTGCCTTCGCCGTTATTGGAGACGGAGAAGGTATAGTCGTAAATTCCGGCGTCATAGGTAATGGTCTTGGTGATTATCACCCAATCGCTGTGGTCGCCGGTGACCAGGTTTTCCTCGCCGAAGAGCTCGGTTACCTCGTCGATGACCACGTCCACGGTGAGGTCGTTGAGGCCGGTCAGCTGGTAGGTGAAGGGGAATGACTCCGGCGTGTCGTTCATCAGCCGCCAGAGGGCATCCTCCACGCCGGACTCGGCGGCGTAAATTCCCCGCGCCTTCTCTTCCAGCAAGCTGCCTGTAGCCAGGCTGGTGCTGGCGTAGCCCAGAGAGGGCACGATTACCAGGCTGCCCAGGGCCAGCAGGACCAGCACCACGGGCAACACCATGCCGGATTCTCCTCCGGTTATCCTCGCCAGTCGTTTCTTCACTGTGCCATCCTTATATTTGGGACCGCTTGTCCAGCTTGTAGGTTCTGGTGGCGCTCTCTGCCCCCGCGCGCGCCTCTATGGTGAGCACCCACGGCGGCCCGGAGGTGAGGTTCGCCGAATAAATGTTATCCGCCACCAGGGTGGATATGTCTTCCGTTATCACCCCGTCCTTGTCCCGGACCACCTCGTTTCGCTTCAGCTTCTGCAGAGAGTCCGCCGAGTCCAGCCATATGTAGGCTATCTCGTGGGTGTCCGCCGTCTCCCAGTTCTTCCAGTAAACGGTGAAGAACTCCAGCTCGCCGGTGTCGGGGTCATCGCCGATGGTGATGGTCTTTGCCATCAGCGCATCCAGGGCTATCCAGTGGGCTGCGTTCTGGGGCTGGCGGATTACCGTTTGCTGCTCTTTGCTCTGCACCACACCCTTCTTCATCAGGACCACACTCATCCCCGCGCCCAGAGTGATCAGAGCGGCAATGGCGGTGACCAGCACCAGCTCGATAAGGGTGAAGCCAGTTTCTCGTCTCATCGGTCTACCTTGTAAACGTCAATGGTAAGCACCGTTTCGCCGTTATGCAGGGCGCTCACCGTCACCTTCTGTATGCCGTCATCGGTGGCGTGCACCGGGGCGACCACCGGCTGGGGCACCGCCCAGCTGTCAGGCACGGAAAGCTCCGGGTCCACCGGGTACTCGGTAGCGTCCTGCTGGTAGGCGATGTTCTTGACATATTCCAGCTGGCTGCGCACCAGGGACTCAGCTATCGCCTGCTCGCTGGCGATGATGCTGGCCTTGCCGGTGGTGGCCACCCCGCCCATGAATACGGCGGATACCATGCCCAGGATGCCCAGGGCGACGACGGTTTCGATGAGGGTCATCCCCGCCTCGTGGCCCTTTATCCTGGCGCAAATACATTTCCACAACAATTTAACGCACACCGGAGGCATTCCTATGTCACCTGTCCGTACACCGAGTACATGGCGGTGATAAGGGAGGAGGCGATAACGCCCACCACCAGCGCTATGACCACGGTGATGGCCGGCTGTATGGAGTCTATGAGCGCCTTCATTTTATCCTGGGCTTCTGTCTCGTAGGTTTCGGCGGTGGCCTGGAGGGTTTCGTCCAGGTTCCCGGTGGTCTGCCCCACGCCCACCATTTGCACCATCATGGGCAGGAAAAAGGGGCTTTTGGCCATGGACTGGGCAAGCCCTCCGCCTGCCAGCACCTCGTGGTGGACCTGCACCAGGGCGTTCTTGATGGCCAGGTTCTTGGTGCTGTCGGTGACCAGTGACATTATGTCAGTTACCGGCAGCCCGGCCCGGTACAGTATGGACATGGTGCGGCAGCAGCGCACCAGCTCGTCGAGGTGCAAGGCCTGCCCCAGGACGGGGACTTTCAGGATGGACCTGTCCCGCAGCAGTTTGCCCGCGGAGGTCCTGGTATAGAGATAGGCGAGAAACGCGCTCAGCGCCATGCCGCCCATGACCAGCAACCCGTAATCGGTCAGCCAGTCGAAGGCCCCGAGAGTCATTTTGGTCAGAGTGGGCAGGTCCGCCCCCAGATCCCCGTAGAGTTCGGTGAAGGCGGGCAGCACGAAGGTGACCAGCACGGCGATGACTATGAAGGCGACCACGCAGACGATTATGGGGTATCTGAGGGCCCCCTTTATCTGCTTTGATGCCGTGGCGTCCTTCTCCAGATGGTCCGCCACCTGCCTGAGCACCGTCTCCAGCCCGCCGCTCTGCTCGCCGACGCTGACCGATTGCACGTACACCGTGGAAAAAACGTCGCTGTGCTTGCTCAAAGCGTCCGACAGCCTGGAGCCGCCGCGGACGTCCGTCACTATTTCCCCGAGCACCGCTTCGAGGCGCTTGTTCGAGGACTGCGCCCGGAGCAGTTGCAGCCCGGTTACGACGTCCGTGCCTGATTCCAGGAGTAGGGCCAGCTGCCGGGAGAAGATGATTATGTTGCTCGGCTTGACCCGGCTCCTGAAGAGGGAGGCGAAAAGGCGGTCCCGGGACGGCAGGAAGTCAGAGACGTGCTTGAGGCTGTAAATGCGGTAGCCCTGGCCGCTCAGCAGCCGGGCCGCTGTCTCCTGGTTGGAGGCGGCTATGGTCCCTTTGACCACCTTGTTGTCCGCGGTACAGCCGATGTATCGGTAAGCCATATAGTGCTATCCTCTATCCTATTGAGAACACATTGCGCAGAACCTCGGACGGGGTGGTGATGCCCGCTTTCACCTTGAGCATACCGTCGTGCCAGGTTGACACCATGCCCTGCTCCTTGGCCTTGGCGGTTACATCCTCGGCGCTGGCGCCTTCGGCGAGCATGCTCCGGATGGAATTGGTCATGGTGAGTATCTCGAAGACGGCGGTGCGGCCCAGGTAGCCGGTATTGGAGCATGCATTGCAGCCCCGGCCGTAGATGAACTCGGTGCGGTTCTCTTTCATCTCTTCGTTGTAGGCAAGCTGTTCCTGCAGGGGAACCGTGACTGGCTGCTGGCAGTGGGGACAAACGCGGCGCATCATGCGCTGATTGACCACGCCAATGACCCCCGCCGATATCAGGAAACTACCTATGCCGAGGTCCAGCAGCCGGAAGAGTGAGCTCACCGCATTGTTGGCGTGCACGGAGGACAGCACCAGGTGTCCGGTCAGGGCCGCCTGCACCGCTATCTCAGCGGTTTCCCGGTCCCGTATCTCCCCCACCAGTATCACGTCCGGGTCCAGCCTCATTATGGACCTCAGCCCGCTGGCGAAGGTTATGCCGGCTCTCGGATTGACCTGGATCTGGTTGATGTTCTTGAAGCGGTACTCCACGGGGTCTTCCACGGTAATTATCTTGCGGCCCACGCAGTCCAGGCTGTTGATGGAGGCGTACAGGGAGGTGGTCTTGCCGGAGCCGGTGGGGCCGCTTATCAGTATCATACCGAAGCTCGATTTAAGCATCTTCTCATATCTGGCCAGGCTATCCGGCAGGAACCCCAGCTCGCTCAAACTGAGGGCGGCAAACCTCTTGTCCAGCAGGCGGAGGGTCGCCGTCTCGCCGTAGGTGGTGCCGATGGTGGCCACCCTGACGTCCACCTCCCGGTCCCTGGCCTTGGCGGCGAACTGACCGTCCTGGGGACGGTGGTCCGCGATGTCCATCTTGGCCAGCACCTTGAGCCGGGATATGATAGAGTTATGGGCGCTCAGCGGCAGGGACATGGTTTCATGCAACATACCGTCGATTCTGAACCGCACCCTTAGCTTGTCCTGCTGCGGTTCTATGTGAATATCGGAGGCGCGGTTCTTGATGGCCTCTTCGATTATCATCTCCAGCGCCCGGACGATCGGTGCCTGCGAGACGTCCCTGGCGCTGGAGACCTTGTCCTTGCCGGTGGCGGCCGAGGAAGCATCGTTGAGCTGTTTTTCAATTTCTCCGTACGACTTGTAGTTGCGGTCAATGGCCTCCTGGATTACTTCGGCCGGGGCCAGGACCGACTTTATGCGCATGCCGGCTCTGGTGGTAAGCGCCTCCAGGGCAAAGATATTGTCCGTCTCCGCCATCCCCACCAGGAGGCTGCCGTTATGGATTGCCAGGGGGATAACGTTGAACTTCCTGGCCATAGCTTCAGGTATTAGCTGCAGCGCCTCGGCCTGAATGGGGAAAGTGTTCAGGTCACGCTGGTGGATATTCGGTTGAGTCACGGGAGTGCTCATTACTTCTCCCTCGTCTGGCGGTAAGTACAATAGATGCTAGTCTCCTGGTAATCATTCTAGCTGTGGCTTCTCCGGTTACACAACGGTACTTTGGCATTGTGCACCGCAGTACTCTAGTTTTCCCCGGCGCACTTCAGGCCAATGACGCGCTTTGCGCGCCTCAGCTCTCTGCCGGACTTGGCGGGGATTTTGCCATCCCGGCGCCGCCGGGGGAGGGGGAGGGGGACACTGGCCGGGCGCAGGATATATAAGAGGGGCCTGTGTTGAGAAAAGCCGGGGGGGCTGGCGGGAGCCGGCAGCGGCGGGTGACCCGGTCTAGTGCTGACCGCCCAGCGCCTCATCCTCCAGCACCAGCGAGAGCACCATCCGCTGGGGCCGGTTGGCCCTGGCGGCAGGCTCGCCGCGCACCACTCTTTTCACAGAAGGCACTTCCAGCAGTACGGAGGCCAGGGCTACCGGAGCGCTGAGCAGCACGGTAATCATGGTCTCGCTGTCATCGCCGCCGGATTCCAGCCGGATATAGACATCAGGCGTGATGAGCAGGCGCTGGCGCAGCTGTCTCATCCATGACTGACGGGCTCCTTTGGGTATCAGCAGGGTTATCTCTCCGCTGTAAAGGAAGTCTTTTTCCATCTCATCACCGGCGGCGGGCTCTTCGCCGGGGGCGTCCTCGCCGGTTGCGCCGGTTTCCTGAGCTTCGGATTGAGCCCCGTACATTCTCTCGCCGTTTTCCGGGAAGTATTTCTGCCAGTCGAAGACCTGCTCCAGGGCCGCCCCTTCCCCGTTGTCTGAAGGAGACCCATTCTGGGGGTCCCGGGCCTCTGTCCAGGCCTCCAGCAACTGGATTTCCCCGGTCTCGTCTTCGGTCTCCGGCGTCACCTCCGGCTGGGACTGCCTAGTGGAGAGCGCCAGCTCCCGCAGCTCTTTAAAGGCGGAGTCCAGCTCGCGGTCGTCCGGGAGCTGTTGAAGCTGCAAAAGCTCGATTTCTCCGGCCTCTTCTTCGGGCGCCAGCGTTACTTCCGGAATCGGGGGTTGTTCGTTGACGGGCGTGGCCGGTTCCGGGGTCTGGGAAGCGTCCTCCGGAGCCTCTTTGCCAGGGTTCTGGCTGAACGCGGGGAAAGCGTCTTCCTCCACGGGTTCCATTCCCTGGCCGGCCTGCATTGAGCCGGTATCAAGAGGCTGGCGGGCCTTTTCCGTGCTTGTCTCCGGCGGTACCGTGTCCTCTCCGGCCGAAGGGTCGATGCCGTGGGCGATTATGCTCTGAACGTTCTGGTCAAGGGCCGCTCCGAGCTCGGCGTGGCCTGCCTCTATCGCCGTGCTGACTTCCTTTCGTATCTCATCCAGCTGCACGTAGGCCATTTCCCTGGCTTTGTGGAAGGCCATTTCCTGCATTTCCTTTACCCGGCCCAGCGCTTCCAGGAACACCGTGTTGGCCCTTTCCATTGAGGAGACGCACCTTTTGACGGTCTGGTCCATGATGCCTTCCAGGCTGGCCTTGAAGTGGTTTAGAGCACCGTCCGCCGCGGCGCGGTTTTTCTGGCAGTGCCCTATTATTTCTCTGGCCTGCTGCCTGGTGGCGCTGAGAAGCTCGGCCTTTTCCGCCTCAGCCTCTTCTTTTACCTGCTGCTTGACCTGGGTGGCCAGCTGGTCGGTCTCCCATATCATGGCCTCCACCATCTTGGAGGCTTTGCGCAGGCTGGAGAACCGTTCCAGCAGCTTGGCCGTATTGTAGCCAGAGCCGGACACGCTCTCCAGAAATGCCAGCACTGCAGCCGGGTCCAGGCCTCTGTCCACCCGGCCAAGTTCCTGGCCCAGGAGTTCTTCTAGACGCTGCCACTGCTCGCTGTCCGGCATGGCGTCCTTTTCCGGTCTGTTGTTTGGTCTGCCTCTGGAATTCAAAATACTCATACCAATCATAATGCGGGCTGAGGCAGGCTGGAGTCAATGGTACGGAAGCGTGGGGGAGGGTAATCGATAGTATACCGGCCCAGGTACTTCTGACGAAAATGGCGGGTGGAAGGCGGGGCGAAACAGCGGTGAGGCGCGGGGCGGTACGAGAGCGCTACTCCTAGTCCCGAAGTCTTAGCGCCAAAATGCGCCCGTCGGACTATTGACTATGGTCAGGCCTGCCGCTACTGTTAAGTAATATTGGTAGTATTACGCTTAATGTGGGGGCGGTATCTCTTAGTCAAGTGTTGAAGGGGGACGGAAATGGCCATCGAAGCGAGCAAGAGGAAGAATCACGACCATGAGGAAAGAGAAAATACTGGCACATCGAAGGGACTGGCCGAACTACTGCTGGAAAGAGAGACCGTCACCCCCGAGCAGCTGGAGAAAGCGTTGAAAATGCAGCAAGAGGATGGAGGAGAGCTTGAGAACATTCTCCTTGACCTGGAGATGGTCACCCGGGACGAGTTGCTGGAAGTGGCCAGCGTGAGTATGGGGATACCGCTGGTAGAGCTCAAGCACCGGGAGCCCCAGCAGGAGGCTCTGGCGGTAATCCCGCAGAAGCTGGCCCGCAGGCACAACGTGTTGCCTCTGGAGATTATAGATGGCTGCCTGCTGCTGGTTATGGCCGACCCCAAGGATATAGTGGCCTATCTTGACGCCCAGAGCATATCCTGTATGAGGGTGATACCGGCGATGGCGGCGCCGGACGATATAAAGAAGGCCATAGACAGATATTACCGCAGCGACGGGCAGATAACGGCCGATATTCAGCAGGTGATGGGGGCGTCCGAAACGCGCAGGAAGGTAGAGAAGCCGGCCGTGTCCAGAGTTGGCGGGCCTCTGGACCGGGTGGTCGAGGCCATAATACTGGACGCGGTGCGGGACCGGGCCTCGGACATTCTTATCGAGCCGCAGAAGGAAAGGCTCCGGGTCAGATACCGCATAGATGGAGTGCTGCACCAGGTAAGGTCTTTGCCCCTGGATATCCACCCCGTGATACTTTCCTGGCTCAAGGTGCAGGCGAAGGTGAACATCACCGAGCAGAGGCGGCCACAGGACGGCCACTTCAGCCTCAAGTCTGGCCGCACCGAGGTGGACGTCCGGATGGCCACTTTCTGCACTGCTTTCGGCGAGATGGCGGTGCTGCGGCTGCTCAACAGGGAGTTCACCTTCATCGAGATGGACAAACTGGGTTTCAACCCCTGGTCGCTGGGGCGGTACCAGCACTTGCTCAACACGCCCCACGGCATGATTCTGGTGGCCGGACCTACCGGTTCGGGGAAGACCACCACCCTGTATGCTTCCATCAATCACCTGCGGCGGGCGGAATGCAACATATTGACCATCGAGGACCCGGTTGAATATGAGTTCGATGGCGTAAACCACGGGCAGGTAAACGTCAGGGCCGGGCTCACCTTTGCCGCGGGGGTGAAGGCCATGCTCCGTCTCGACCCCGATGTTATCGTGGTCGGCGAAATACGTGACCGCGAGACGGCCCAGATGGCGGTGGAGGCGGCGCTCACCGGTTGCCTGGTGCTTTCTTCCATCCACGCGGGGGATGCGGTGCGGGTATTCACCCGGATGCTGCATCTGGGCGTGGAGTCCTATCTGCTCTCCTCGAGCATTGTGGGGGTGGTGGCGCAGCGGGTGGTGCGCCGGGTCTGTTCCCACTGCGCCAGGCGTGCGCAGCCGACCCCCAACGAGAAGAGCACTTTCGAGAAGGAGATGGGTGAGGAGCTGAAGTACTATATGCGCGGGAAAGGCTGCAATTTCTGCGCCCACACCGGATACCTGGGCAGGATCGGCCTGTTCGAGGTGCTCCTGTCCAGCGATGCCATCCTGCAGATGCTGGCCAGGGGAATGAGCCCCCAGCAAATCGAGGCCCAGGCCATCAAGGAAGGCATGATGTCAATGCGAATGGACGGTATGACCAAGGTGAAGCAGGGCCTCACCACTCCCTCCGAGGTCATCCGCAGCGTCTTCTCCGTGTACCGGGCCTAGCGCCGGCCTCCCGTTTCCGTGATAGCTGGGCAGGGCCCTTGACCGCTGTCCTGACGCGGCAAATGCGACTAAAGTCACATCCCCACCCCTGCCTTTGCCCTCATAATGAAACTAAGTTCGTGTTTGCAGGGAGCACGTGATGGCGGAAAAAGTCAACAAGACCGATGCAGAATGGCGGGAGGTGCTGACTACGGAGCAGTACCGGATAACGCGGCAGAAGGGCACCGAGCCCCCCTTTAGCGGCAAATACCACAAGCTCAGGGACAGGGGCATTTACAGGTGCGTGGCCTGCGGCAACGAGCTTTTCAGCTCCGAGACCAAGTATGACTCGGGCACCGGCTGGCCCAGCTTTTGGGCGCCCGTATCTGAAGAGAAGGTGGCCAGAGAAGCGGACATTTCCCACGGTATGACAAGGACCGAGGTCACCTGCAATCGCTGCGGCGCCCATCTTGGCCATGTATTTGAGGACGGCCCGCCGCCCACCGGCCTCCGCTACTGCATCAACGCGGCGGCCCTGGACTTCGCCGCCGCGAAAGAGGAACAAGAGGAAAAAGCGGGTGAAGGTACAAAAGCCGAGCAGAGCGGGCAGAATTAAGATACTGGCTGCGGGAGTCATTCTGATGGTGCTGGCGCCGCTGCTGGTCATTGCTTGCCAGGCCGGAGTTGCGGCGCCGGAGGGGACCGGTGCCGATGGCGAAAACTGCGAGCTACCGCCACAGGAGGTTGCTATGAGTTCCGGAAAAGTGGAAGCCGGTGCGCTGACCGTTCCTACCATAGACCTGGTACGGCCGGAGCGGGTGGAGACCGCCACCTTTGCCCTGGGCTGATTCTGGGGCCCTGACTCCCGGTTCGGGAGCATTCCGGGCGTGATTCGGACTCGCGTGGGCTACGCGGGAGGTAGCAAGGAGAACCCCACCTACCATAACCTCGCCGGTCATACCGAGACGGTAGAGGTGGACTTTGACCCCGCCGCGGTTTCCTATGAGGAGCTGCTGGCGGTCTTCTGGCGCAGTCACAACCCCGTCAGCCCGCCCTACTCCACGCAGTACAAGTCCGTCATCTTCTATCACAACGAGGCGCAGAAGAAACTGGCCGAAGAGTCCAGGGCACGCGAAGCGCAGAGGCGGGACAGAATAATCCAGACCGAGATTCAGCCCTTCACCGGGTTTTACCTGGCCGAGGACTACCACCAGAAATACTACCTGCAGGCGAGGCCAGACCTGGCCCGGGAGCTGCAGGCCGTCTATCCGGATGCCGGCGACTTTGTGAACTCCACCGCCGTGGCCCGGCTGAACGGTTATGTGGGCGGCAATGGTAGCCCCGAGACCCTGGAGCTCGAAATAAACAGCTACGGCCTGTCGCCGGAAGCTAGGCAGAGGCTGCGCGACCTCGTCGGTAGAGGGGTGAAATAACCCGTCGCCCGTCCCGGTTAATGAACGCTGCCCGTTATCATCCCCTTTGACACCTCCGCACACCAATGCTATGATTAAGTCGGAGGCGGTGTAAGTTTGTCCAGTATTGCCCTGTCCCTTGTTCTCCTGGGTATTTCGTTACTACTTTCTGTCTTCTTCTCCGGCTCGGAAACGGCGTTCGTTTCCCTGCAAAAAGTAAGGGTGCAGCACCTGGTGGAAACCAGAGCCAGGGGCGCAAACCGGCTTGCGCGCATGATTGAGCGGCCGGAGCGGTTCCTTTCTACGGTTTTGCTGGGAAACACGCTGGCCAACACCGCCGCGGCGGCCCTCGGCACCGCGCTCGCCATATCGTTCTGGGGAGAGCCGGGCGTACTTTTCGCCACCCTGGGACTGACCGCATTTCTCCTTGTTTTCTGTGAGACCACCCCCAAGACAATCGCCGCCCGTCACCCGGAGAGGATGGCCCTTGCGGCCGCCCGTCCGCTGGAGGTGTTCTCCTGGCTCTTCACCCCCGTTATCATCATCCTGAGCTGGATTGTCAGCGGCTTTACCAGGATGTTCGGCGGCACTCCCATAGCCCGGTCCCTGGCCCGCCCGGAAGAGATTCTCACCATGATAGAGCTGGGGGAAAAGGAAGGCACGGTGGAGAAAGGGGAGGCGGAGATGCTGCACAAGGTGTTTGACTTT
>CAZZAU010000037.1:0-4015 GCA_964652725.1 uncultured Dehalococcoidaceae bacterium
TGAGCCAGTGCGGATGTCCCTGGAAGGGCGAATGCAGTTTGCGCAGGGTAACCACCTCATTGATATCGAAGAAGCCCGCCATGCCCAGACCTACGTACAGTATGGGCGCCTTGTGCCCGGCAGACCAGAAGATGCGGTCCCGGTCAGGCCAGAACGGGTCGGCAGGGTCCAGGTTCGCCTCGTGCAAATAGAGCGCGGCGGCAACATCCATCAGCGACAGGGTACCGCCGGAATGCCCCGAGCCGGCGGCCGCCAGCGCAATCAGGCTGTACCCCCGCATAAGGGTGGCTGCTTCCTCCAGTTCTTCTACCGAATAGACTTTTGAGGGTTTCCCTGTTTTTGAATCTATCAGTGCCATGTTTCAATGCCCTCCTTCTTTCTATATATATAGTAATTATCTTATCCCATAAGGTCAATGTTCCAACCTGACCGTAATTCACGGGCAATATGCCCTGTGTCCGGCCGCAATCATGCCGCTGCCGGCATCTCAAAACGCCCGGTCACTAAACCTGTCCCTCCCCACGCAGTTGTCGATGCCGTATTCTCTTCTCACGAAGCGGTAAATAGCCACGTCATACTCTTCCGGGTATCTGAACCCCCGCTCCACCAGCCGCACAATCTGCCTGCCCAGCTCTCTGGCCGCCTTCATGGCGTGCCTGTCACCGGGAGCGTCTCCCCTGTTCCGCGCATAGCCGTAAACAAAGTCGGCGGGGAGCATATGATGTACGGAAAAGAAAGTGCTGAACAGGTTCCATACCCCGGCGTTTCCCAGGCTGGCGCCGACCGATATTACGCCGCTGACCTTGTTGGCCAGGCTGCTGCTTTTCTGGTACAGGGCATAGGAACGGTCGATGAGCATCTTGGCCTGAGCGGTCGCATTGAAAAAATAGACCGGCGTGCCCCAGACGATGCCGTCAGCCTCCATGAGTCTGAGATAGATTTCCTGTACGTCATCGTTTATGTGACATTTGCCGGTGGTCTCGCAGGACAAACAGCCGTCACAGGGGTTTATTTTCTTGTCCCAGATGGTTACCAGAGCGGTTTCAGCGCCACAGGCCTGTGCGCCCAGCAGCGCCTCCCGCACCAGCACCTCCGTGTTTCCCCCTTTGCGGGGACTGCACACGATACCCGCTACCTTCATCTTGCATCCCTTTCTCCGGCTATCTCCGCGTCCACGGTACCTAAACGACGTATATGGAAGGGGTTTCGCTGAACGGATTGTTTCTGGCCGCCAGGGAGAACAGGTACGGATAGTCCGTCTTGAGGTAGTACATGTGTCCGCCCCAGACCTTCGCCAGCGCGACGTATGCCCTTTTGATATCACCAGCCAGGTGGGCGAGGTCCGCCCCGGGCAACTTCTGGAAGGTGTGGCGTGCCAGCAGCTCATCCTGCAAATGAAAAAGCGCCAGAAGCATATCAGTGAACATCTCATGTTCCTGCAAATTGGGGTTTTCCAGCAATTGTGGAAGGAAAGTGCCCTTGCCGGTGAGAAATGACTTCAGCCCGTCATAGTCTATTTTCTCCGAATCCAGCCTGAAGCTATGCCTGTCGAGCCTTGCTCGCAGAGCGTTGAAGTCCGGCTCCCTCCAGTCAGCCCCTATCATCAACTCATTCCGCAGGCTGGAGATTCCGAGGAACACTCCGATGCGGAACCGAATCGCTTTCATGCGGTATCTCCGGCGTTTATCCCGGCCCGCTAGTGGCTGTGGCCGTCGGAAGGCGCGTTGACCACCTTGAAAATTTCTATGAGCTTTCTTATCTCGTCCAGGTTTTCTTCCGCCAGCGCCGCATCCACATGGTCGATAAACCAGCAGGTGGGGTCACGGGTGAAAGCCTCAAAGTCGTCCCTGATACTGGGCCACGATTCCACAATGGAGCGGGTTCCCTTCTCCGGCATAGTGCTTCGCCTCCTTGTCCGGCATACAGGCCTGATATTACACTATACAGGAACTGCGCCCGGCATTCCAGACGGCCCGCGACGGAGGAACCAGGGTTTTCATTTTCATCTGGTCGTTCTCTCTGCGCTCAATTTTGATGTTGCTGCGGTTCGAGGGCGAAAGACACAGACAGTAAGATGAGCACAGGGAGGTCAGGGCTGAGGCGTCAACTGCCGGCCACACCCGAAACGGAAACCGGGGAAACCGGCAGGCTGAAGGGCCCGCCGGGAAAACGCTCAGTCGTGAGCTTTCCGCACGTAGACCTTGTATTCCCCATCCGTCTCCTCGATGCCCAGGAACTCGTGGCCCGTGGTCTGGCACCAGGCCGGCATATCCTGCTTGATGCCGGGGTCATCGGCAATTACCTCCAGTACCTCCCCCGGCTTCAGGGCTTTGAATTTCTCCGCGGTCTTGACTATGGGCATCGGGCAGTACAGCCCCACGCATTCCAAGTGCTGGTCCGCTTTCATATCTTCCTCCCGGTCATGCAAAAGCGTTCGACTAGATGAACAGGGATACTTTGGACTGCCGGGCTTCGTTCAGAAAATAGGCGGCGCCGGCCATAATTTCCACCTCGCTGCGGAAGGCCTCTCTGGGCAGTCCCATAACCCCGCAGGTGGTGGTGCAGGCGATGAGCTTCACCCCCATCTGGTGGGCCATAGTGATGAACTGGTCCACGGAGGGCATATTGGTCTGCTGCATCATCTTCTTCATCATGGAGGTCCCCAGTCCCAGCATATTGAACCTGGAAAGCTTCAGTCGCCGCGAGCCGCCGCGGTTCAGAACGTTGAGCATCCGCCGCATCCAGCCCTTTCCCGGCAAAGAGCCTTCGTTCTTCTTGATGATGTTCAGTCCCCAGAAGGTAAAGTACATACTGACTTCCATACCCATGCTGGCGCCGGTGGTGGCCAAAATGAAACCGGCCAGGGCCTTGTCCAGGTCACCGCTGAACATCACAATGGTCATCTTCTCCTTGTCGGGCATGGCTATTTCTCTCGCGAGGCTTCTTGTTTGATATCCGCGCCGCAGTGCGGGCAGACCCGCTGCTCCCGCGCCACTGACTGGCCGCAGCGGGGGCAGTAAAACATCTCGACTCCGCAGGCGCCGCACTGCGCCGAGCTGGGCTGCTCCAGCTCCTCGTCACAGTAAGGACAGTACACCTGTGGCTTTTCATTTTCGTTTGACATCAGCCTTCCCCTCCTGCTTTTTCTTGCTGAGGTAATCGTCAATGGCCTTGTTCAGGGCCTGCGCTCCCAGGTTGGAACAGTGGAACTTGTTCTTGGGTAACCCCTCCAGCTCGTCCGCAACCGTCTGCGGGGTGATCTTTCGGGCTTCTTCCAGGGTTTTGCCTTTGGCCATCTCGCTGACCATGCTGGAAACGGCTATGGCCGCTCCGCAGCCGAAGGTCTTGAACTTCACGTCCTCCAGGCGGTTATCCCTGACCTTGACATAGAAAGTCATCATGTCGCCGCACACCGGGTTACCTTCCTCACCGATCCCGTCCGCGTCCTCTATTTCTCCCACGTTGCGCGGGTTCATGAAATGGTCCATCACCTTTTCGCTGTAAATCGGCATACTAACTGCCTCCTTTTTTCACTGTACGGCCTGCTTTGGTGTAAAGCGGTGACATTTGTCGCAATCTATCCACAATGGGGGGCATCACTTCCAGGAAGTAATCTATATCCCGCAGCGTGTTCTGCACGCCGAGCGTAATCAGAACCGAGCCCTGCGCCAGTTCGTGACTCATCCCGGTGGCGATGAGCACATGGGATGCTTTCAGCGCCCTGGAGGTGCACGCCGAGCCGCTGGACACGGCTATCCCCTTGCTGCTCAGCATCATCAGCAGGGATTCTCCTTCGATAAAAGCCACGCAGAAGCTGACATGACCGGGCAGGCGGTCCTGGGGATGGCCGGAGATTGCCACGTCCGGAACGCGGGCGGGCAGTTCTTCAAGCAGGCGGTCCCGCAGGGGGAGCAGGTGCTTCAATCTGGAAGGGATATGAGCGCGGGCCAGCGCGGCGGCTTCGCCCAGGCCCACGATGGCGGGCACGTTCTCCGTTCCGGCCCGGCGTCCCCCT
>CAZZAU010000037.1:4025-11775 GCA_964652725.1 uncultured Dehalococcoidaceae bacterium
GTATGCCACCGTCGATAAGGGGGATAAGGCGTACGCCTTTGCGCACCCACAGCGCGCCGGTGCCCTGGGGGCCGCAGAACTGATTTCCGGCCAGGCTCAGCGCATCCACTCCCATCTCCTTCACGTCCACCGGCACGGTGCCCGCCGTGGCCACGGCATCGGTATGGAAGGAGATGCCTTTCTCCCTGACCAGCCGCGCTATCTCTGCGATGGGCTGTATGGTGCCTATCTCCCCGTTGCCGTGCATTATTGATACCAGCACGGTGTCTTCCCTGATGCTCTTGTGGACGTCTTCCGGATTCACCACGCCGTGGTGGTCCACGGGCACCTCGGTTACCTTGAAGCCCCATTTCTCGAGCGTCCGGGCGGAATGGAGCAGGGAGAAATGTTCAATGGCGGAGACGACAATGTGTTTGCCTCTGGACTGCTGCGCCAGCGCCAGTCCCTTGACGGCCAGGTTATTGCTCTCGCTGCCGCTGCCGGTAAAGATAATCTCCCCGGGAGCGCCGCCGATGAGCTCCGCCACCTGGCCACGCGCTTTCTCCACCGCCTCGCGGGCCTCGTCTCCCCAATCATGCAACGAGGACGGGTTGCCGAACTTCTCCTCCAGGTAAGGCAGCATGGCTTCTCTCACCTCGGGGAGGAGGGGGGTGCTGGCGGCATTGTCCATATATACCTTTTTCATTCGGGACCTCAAACCCTCGATTTCCGGAAGATACCTCAGCCTTACCGGCGGTCAGGAAAAAGAAGCGTTGCGGGCGCAATCACCCCGCCAGAATATCGCCGGTGACGGGATCCACCCTGATGCCCTTGCTGGTCAGCCATTCGATACTATCCTCGATGGCTTTCTCTTCGCCCTCGAGTTCCAGCAGGACCCAGCCCTTGCTTTCCGAGATATCGGCCTGGCGGATGTTGGGTATCACGTCAAACAGCTGACCAAGCTGAAAGATAATCGGCTCCCTGACCAGTTCTGGCGGGAAGGTAAACATTACCTTTCTTGAGGCCATTGTTTTCCTCCTTTTACGGTGCCTATTTCCATTATATAATTTTTCATACCGGTGCTTGAAGCACCGCATCTAGAGCTTCTACGGCGGGCTCAATGTTGTGGAACTGCACCGTGTCCGCCAGCAGGTCCTGGGTGCGGGGGCCGGCGCCGGTGATGAAAGCCACGGTGCGTTCTTCGCGCTTGATAAGGCCGGCCGCGGCCAGCTTGCGCAGGCTGGCGATGACCACCCCACCCGCGGCCTCGGCGAAGATGCCTTCCGTTTGCGCCAGCAGCTGTATCCCCTGAATGGCCTCCTCATCGGTGGCCGCGCAGGCGCCACCGCCGGACTGCCGGGCGATTCTCAGCGCATAGTAGCCGTCGGCGGGGTTGCCGATGGCGATGGAGCTGGCGATGGTGTTTGCCGAAACCGGGTGCACGTGCTGGGAGCCCGCCTGGAAAGCGTTCACGATGGGTGAGCAGCCGGCGGCCTGGGCCACGAACATATGGGTGTTGACCGAGCCGATGAGCCCCAGCATGGACAGCTCGTCCAGCCCCTTCCATATCCGCGTGAACAAGAGACCGGAAGCGGCCGGCGCCACGATACACTCGGGGGCCTGCCAGTCAAGCTGCTCGACGACCTCATAGCCGAGCGTCTTGCTCCCCTCCGCATAGTAGGGACGGAGGTTTATATTGATGAAGCCCCATTGATATCTTTCGGTGAGCTGGCGGCACAGCCGGTTGACGTCGTCATAGCTGCCGTTAACGGTTATCAGGGTGGGATTGTAGACGGCCGCGCCGATGAGCTTGCCGGTGCCCACGCCGGCGGGGACGAAGACAAAGGCCTTGATGCCGGCCTTGGCGGCGTGCGCGGCCACGCTGGCGGCCAGGTTGCCGGTGGAGGCGCAGGCTACGGCTTTGAAACCGAACTCCAGGGCCTTGGATATGGCCACGGATACCACCCGGTCCTTGAATGAGTAGGTGGGGTTCAGGCAATCATTCTTGACGTACAGGTGGTCCAGACCCAATTCCGCGCCCAAGTTGCGGGCCCGGATGAGGGGGGTATAGCCGGTGCCCAGGTCTACCACTTCACCTTTAACCGGCAACATATCCCGGTAGCGCCACATACTCAGAGGTCCCGCGGCCAGTTTTTCCCGTGTGAGCTGGGCCGCCATCGATTTGTAGTCATAGGTAACTTCCAGCGGACTGAGGCAAAAATCGCACACGGTGAGCGGCTCCAGGGGGTACTCCCGGCCGCATTTTCGGCAGCGCAATGCAGTGGCGTAAGTCATTTTCCCCTCCTTATGTCAAGGTTCCGGCGCCCTGAGGCTGTATGCAATCCCTACTCTTTTCCCCAAGCGGCTCCGCCCTTTTTCAACCCTGATTCTAAACAGCCTCCAGCGCCTGGCGCAAATCATCTATCAGGTCGTCGCTGTGCTCCAGCCCGATGGACAGCCTGACCAGATGGTCGGTAATACCGGCCTCTTTCCTGGCGGACTCCGGCATGGAAACGTGGGTCATGGTGGCCGGGTGGTCGGCCAGGGAAGCCGCCCCGCCCAGCGACTCGGCCAGGGCGAATATCTTCAGACGGCGCAGGAAGGCATTGACCCCGTCTATACCCGCGTCAATCTCGAAGGACACCATACCGCCGAACCCCTTCATCTGCCGGCGGGCGATTTCATGTCCGGGGTGCTGAGGAAGCCCCGGGTAGTAGACCCGGCTTACCGCAGGATGGCTCTGCAAGAATGAGGCCACGGCCTGCGCGTTGGCCTCGTGCTGCTTCATCCGTATGGCCAGCGTCTCGATGCCCCTCAACACCAGCCAGCAGTCGAACGGGGAAGCCGGCGTACCCATGGCGTTGAGCAGGAACTGCACTCTTTCGGTGAGCTCGGCGGTGGTGGTCACCACCGCTCCTCCCACCACATCACAGTGGCCGTTCAGGTACTTGGTGGTGGAGTGCACCACCAGGTCGATGCCGAACTCGATGGGGCGCAGCAGTACCGGCGTGGCGAAAGTGTTGTCTATGGCAGTAATCAGATTATGCTTGCGCGCCACATCCACCGCCATCTCCAGGTCCACGATATTCAGCAGCGGATTGGAAGGGGTTTCCAGCCAGAGCATCCTGGTATTGGGTCTGATGGCCTCCTCGATGCGGCGGCGCTCGTTCATCCTCAGGAAAGTGAACTCCAGCCCGAACCTGGGCATCACATCGTGGAAAAGGCGGTAGGTGCCCCCGTAGATATCATCGCCGGCGATAACGTGGTCGCCGGCCTGGAGCAGGTGGATGACGGTGGCTTCCGCGGCCATGCCGGTGGCGAAGGCGAAGCCCGCCCGGCCCCCTTCCAGCGCGGCGATGGTGTCCTCGAGAACCTTGCGGGTGGGGTTGGCGGTGCGCGAGTAGTCATAACCCCGCGTCTTGCCCACGTCCTCGAAGGCGAAGGTGGAGGTCTGGTAAATGGGGACGGAGATGGCGCCGTATGCTTTATCGGGCCGCTCCCCGGCGTGGATGGCCAGCGTTTCCAGTCTCATGCTTTCTCCTTTGACGGTCAGATTTGCTACGCACCCGGCGTCTGGAAGAGCCAGGTGGAGAGGTAGCGCTCTCCGGTATCGGGCAGCACCACCACGATGAGCTTGCCCCGGTTTTCCTCTCTTCTGGCCACCTCCAGCGCCGCCCGGACGGCGGCTCCGGAAGAGATACCGCCCAGTATCCCCTCATCTCTGGCCAGCCTTCTGGCCATCTCTCCGGCGTCCTCGTTGGTCACCTGGACTATCTCATCGATGACGTCCGTCCGCAGAACGTCAGGGATGAACCCCGCCCCGATGCCCTGGATTTTGTGCGGGCCGGGTTTGCCGCCGGAGAGCACCGGGGAGTCTTTCGGCTCTACGGCGATAGCCTTGAACCCCGGCTTTCTGGGCTTGAGCACCTCGGCGACGCCGGTGATGGTGCCTCCGGTGCCCACGCCGGCCACCAGGATGTCCACCCTGCCTTCCGTATCCCGCCATATCTCCTCGGCGGTGGTCAGGCGGTGAATCTCCGGATTGGCCGGGTTCTTGAACTGCTGGGGCATGAAGTAGCCGGGATTTTCCGCCACCATCTCCTCCGCTCTTCTGACCGCGCCCGGCATGCCTTCAGCACCGGGGGTTAATATCAGCTCGGCGCCCAGGATGGACAGGAGCTGTCTCCGCTCCACGGACATGGTATCCGGCATGGTGAGGATGAGCCGGTACCCCCTGGCGGCGCAGATGAAGGCCAGAGCGATGCCGGTGTTGCCGCTGGTGGGCTCCACGATGACGGTATCTTCCCTGATAAGCCCTTTCTCCACCGCGTCCAGCAGCATGGACACCCCTATGCGGTCCTTGACGCTGCCCAGCGGGTTGAAGGACTCCAGCTTGCCCACTACTTCCGCGGCCACCCCCCGGGTGACACGGTTGAGCCTCACCAGGGGAGTGTTGCCGATAAGCTCCGTGGAGTCCCTGGCGATGCCCCGGGTTATGGTGGGGATTTCAATGCCTTTGTAAGACAGCTTTTCCATAATAATTACCCTTTCTTTTTCGATTTGCTGCCGCTGAGTTCCCTGTCTCCGGCAGCGACAAATCTGAAATACAGCTCCCTGGCCAGCGCTTCATCGAAGCTGTTTTTCAGGATGAGCCGTCCGTCCGGAAAGATGACCATTTCGCGGCCGTCTGCCTTGAAGTCCAGCAATATGTCTTTGTTTTCCACCTCCCCCAGCGGCTCCAGACGCCGGGCCACCTCTACAAGCGAGAGATGCTCTACCCGGGGGTCATACACCTGCACGGAGAACTGGCCGCAAAGGACGGTGGTACGGATGCCGAACTCTCTCTTCAAAAATTCATAATCGCCCCGGCAGGCGGGGCAGTCCGGGCGGAAACCGGGGCGGAAGCGGTCAAAGGTCCCCTGCCACAGGTCAACAGTGATGACATCCCGGCTGACCTCTCCGGCGCCGACCAGCAGCTTCAGCGCCTCCGCCGACTGCAGGGAGGCGACGAGCATGGGCGCCGGCCCGATAACCCCCGCCGTATCGCAGGTGGGAATCATGCCTTTGGGCGGAGGCGCCGGGAACACACAGCGGAAACAGGGCGTTTCTCCTGGTATGATGTTCATTGTCATTCCGTAGGTAACGATGGCGCCGCCGTATATCCAGGGAATGCCGTGTTTCAGCGACACGTCGTTGATGAGGAAGCGGGTCTCAGGGTTGTCCAGTCCGTCCAGAATCAGGTCTGCCCCGGCTACCAGCTTTTCGATGTTTCCGTAATGCACGTCTGCCACCACCCCTTCCACCTCCACCGCGGAGTTCACTCTCTTCAGGTAGCGCTCGGCGGCGACGGCTTTGGGCAGCTTGTTCTCCACATCCTCTTCGGTGAACAGTATCTGCCGTTGCAGGTTGTGGTACTCGATAAGGTCGCGGTCGATGATTCTGACCCTGCCCACTCCGGCGCGCACCAGGGAGGTGGCGCTGACGGTGCCCAGAGCGCCGCAGCCTATAATCACGGCGCTGCTCTGGCCCAGCCTGCGCTGTCCCTTCTTGCCGATTCCCCGGAAAAGCGTTTGCCTGGAATACCGCTCCAGCATTTCAGTCATTTTCAGCCCCGGTCATAGCGGCCGCTCCTTCTGAGCTACAGACCGCTTTGCCCTCACTCCAGCGAGGCGAAGACGGAACCTGTCCCGCCGCCCTTATCCTGACGCTCCATCAGGTCGCCGATGGTAGTGGAGGATAGTATTTTCTCTATGGCAGTCTTCATCTCTGCCCATACCGGCCGGGTGGCGCAGCCGCCGGACCGGTCGCAAACCGAGGGGTCGCTCACACATTCTACCGGAGCGACGGCGCCTTCCACAAGCTCGATAATCTTGCCCAGCGCGATGTCTCCGGGTGGTTTCACCAGCAGCACTCCTCCCCGGGGCCCCCGCACACTTCTAAGTATACCACCGGCGATGAGCGGGGTAATCAAGTGCTCAAGGTACTGCAGAGAGAACTGTTGCCTTCTGGCGATGTCCTTGAGACGCACGGGCTGCCCGTCCTGGTTAAGCGCCACATCCAGAACCGCCCTGGTGGCATAACGTCCCCTGGTGGATAGCTTCATCCCTTATCCCTTCAACGCCTTTATTACGGTCCGCAAAAACAGGGTGCTCATCAATCCAAAAACGAGGCATTTACTCTATACGAAGTCGCCGGCTGCCGGTCTATAATAGTCCTACGAAGCATCGGCAAAGTTGACCAACAATGTATACAATAGCAAATTTGCCGGGGTGCCGTCAATACCGAAGACTTGAAGCGATAGTCGGAACTAGCAAGGAGGTGTTACGATGCGCGTGAGCACGAAAAAGAGCAGCGTTGTGAGCGGTCTGGCGGGCATAGCCGCAGCGCCGGTACTGGCCGTAGCCTGGCCGCTGTTGATCTTCGTTGGCGCCGGCGTATCAATGTACCGGGCGGCTACGGACAGGTCCAGGAAGCTGTCCCCTGGCCCGGTGTGCCGCGTGGATAACGATTGTCCGCCCGGCTATGTGTGCATCGGGGGAAGGTGCATCCCTGCGGGAGCTTAGAGGGGGCCGGCGGCCATAGCCAGACGCTGCGGAGGTGAGACAATGAAGTTCGGAAAGGGAATGACCCGGGAGGAGCTGAGTCCGCAGCTGCGGAACCTGGTGCAAAAGAGGGCGGAGGACCTGAGTGGGGGAAAGGACGGGCCTTACTGCCGCATCGACGCCGACTGTCCTCCCGGGTTCGTTTGCGTGAGAGGCCGCTGCGTGCCGCAGACAGCTTAACCTCTCATCAGCCCTGCCATTTTCCCAGGAGCTGAGGCCAGAAGTCTCAGCTCCTTTCATCCCCCGGCTTGTCTCCCGGCCGACCCCGGCGGGCAGTATCCGTGCCGTCCAGGTAAAATTGTCATAAAAATGTTACTTTTTCTGCCAACGGTTTTATTATTTCTTGACGCACCTCCCCCTATACTGGAAAAGAACAAATGCGTGCTGACCGGCACGCGACATACCGAAACAGGGAGGTGTTAATGAAAACTGCCAGAGTATTCCTGGGTCTGGCGATGGCGCTTCTTATCGTGTTCACCATTACAGCCTGCCCGGCGGCGGTACCCACCCCAACGCCCACACCCACTCCTACTCCTACCCCTACCCCTACCCCTACGCCCACCCCGGCCGAGGTTACCGTCGATCTGGAGGCGGAGAACATCGCTTTTGATAAGAGTACTATTACCGTGCCCGCCGGCGCTCAGGTAATCATCATGTTCAATAACAATGATGCGTTACCGCATAACTTCGCCCTCTACGAGACTTCGGCGGCGACTAATGCCATTTACGTGGGCGAAATAATTACCGGCCCCAATGCCAGCGCAAACTACCAGTTTCGGGCGCCTTATACTCCGGGCACCTATTATTTCCGCTGCGATGTCCACCCTCTTTCAATGACGGGCGATTTCGTGGTCACCGCACCATAGTATAAAACGTCTGACACGTCGGACACATCCAGATGAGCAAAAAAGGCTTTATCCTGATTGTCGCCTTCGTTTTGGCCATCGGGGTGCTCGCCCTGGTAAGGATTGACGGGTGGTATTTCCGTGAGCAGAGGCCCCCGGAGCCGGTGCCCGCTGTCACCACCGTGGCCGGAGGGCTGGTAGTCCCCTGGGCGCTCGCTTTCCTTCCTGACGGCGGCATTATGGTGACGGAGCGGCCCGGCCGGATACGGCTCATTGACCCGCAGGCCGGACTGCTGCCTGCCCCCCTGCTCACCATCGCGGCAG
>CAZZAU010000038.1:0-11555 GCA_964652725.1 uncultured Dehalococcoidaceae bacterium
ATGACCTCACCCAGGCCACTTTCTCCTTCAGCCGCGAGGACGTGGAAAGAAAGTTCCTCACCACCTACCTGGAGCTGGGCATACTGGAGCACAACCCCTTCCAGGTGGTCGACGTGAAGGGAGTGGGGCGGCTTATGGAAACCGCCATCTCCTGGGCCAGGAAAGCCAAGAAGACGCTGGAGATAGGGGTCTGCGGCGAGCATGCCGGCGAGCCGCTTTCCATCCAGTTCTTCGAAAGCATCGGTGTCAACTACGTGAGTTGCAGCGCCTTCCGCATCCCCACCTCGAAGCTGGTGGCAGCCCAGGCGGCGCTGAGGAAAAAGGAGCAGCCAACCGGAGAATCAGCCGGGGTGCCGGCCGGGGCCGGAGAAGCCGAAGCCTGACGGGCGGCCGTTTGTTGACGCAATCTGGAGGGTATGATATATTGACTCTGGAACCACCTGGGAACGGTGACGGTTTAAGGTACCTTATGAACGGGATGCTGGCATGTGCAGATGGCTTTGCGCCAGCTACCGGAGTCTCCATAAGCAGCTCCAGCACCCGGCCAACAGGTGGTCCTTCCTCTTTTTTTTTTCCTATCCCGCCCGGATTGTCCCGCGGACATCAACCGCCCTCCTGCTCTGCTCGAATAAAACCCCGGAACTGAAAGGAGAAGCACCATGAAAGATAGTCTGCACTCCTATATGAAAGTGGGCATAGTCCAGCCGATGGCCTTTCCGGAGACGGACACGGTGGAGGCCATCCAGAAAATCGCCGAAGACGAGTTTTTCGGCGCTATCGAGATAGCTACTCTTCCTGAAAGCATACGGGAAAACGTCAAGAGCATACTGGAATACAGCCAGCTGGTGTTGGGTTACGTGGGCCAGGTAACCCTTCTCAACCAGAAGCTGGACCTGAACAGCCTGGTGCCCCAGCAGCGGGAGGCAGCCATAGCCCAGATGAAAGCGGGCATAGATGAAGCCTACTACCTGGGAGCGGCCCAGTTCGCTGTGCTCAGCGGCCCCGCGCCCGCCCGCGAGAAGTTCCAGCAGGCAAGGGAGCTTCTGGTGGACTCGCTTTCCCAGCTCTGCGGCTACGCCCAGAGCAAGGGCGACCTGCGGGTCACCATGGAAATATTCGACCGGGAATATGACAAGAAGCTGCTCATCGGCCCCACCACGGAAGCGGTGGAGGTGGCCAGGGAAGTGAAGCGGCAGTACGCCAACTTCGGCCTGATGGTTGACCTCAGCCATCTGCCCCTGCTCAAAGAGTCCGCCGAACACGCCATAAACCTGGCGGCGAGCTACCTGGCGCATATCCACATCGGTGACTGCGTTCTCAAAGACAAGAACCATCCGGCCTACGGTGACAAACATCCCCCCTTCGGCCTCAGCGCGGGCGAAAACGGCGTGGAACAGGTGAAGCTGTTCCTTAAAGCGCTGCTGGACGCCGGCTATATCGGCGAGGGCAAACAGAACGTGGTGGCCTTCGAGGTCAAACCTCTGAGCGGCCAGAGTCCGGAAGTGGTGGTAGCCAACGCCAAGCGCACCCTGATGGAGGTCTGGGCCAGGCTGTAAGCCGCTTCCCGCGTTTGTTGAGTCCCGGGTACGAGGAGGCAGTTTGATTTCAAAGGAAGTAATCAAAGAGCTGACGAGGATAGTGGGCAAGGAAAACATCTTCTCCGACCTCAAGGACCTCATCGCCTACTCCTATGACGCCACCCCCCGCCAGGAGATGCCGGATGTCATCGTCTTCCCGCGCAGCACGGCGGACGTTTCGGCGATAATGAAGGTGGCCCACCGCAAGGGCATACCGGTAGTGCCGCGCGGCGCAGGCACCAACCTCTCCGGCGGCACCATTCCGCTTAAGGGCGGCATCGTCCTGGAGATAAGCCGGATGAACCGCATACTGGAGATAGACACCGCCAACCGCAGGGCAGTGGTGGAGTCCGGAGTGGTCAACCTGGACCTGCAGAATGCTCTGGCGCCGCTCGGCTACTTCTATCCCCCGGACCCCGCCAGCCAGAAGAGCTCCACCCTGGGCGGGAACATAGGGGAGAACGCCGGCGGCCCCCTGTGCCTGCGCTACGGGGTCACCTCTAAATACGTTTGCGGAATGGAAATCGTCCTGGCCGACGGCGAGGTGGTAGATATAGGCGATTCCGTGGAAGACCCGCCGGGCTATGACCTGCGCGGCCTGTTCATCGGCTCGGAGGGCATCCTGGGGGTGGCCACCAGGCTCGTCCTGCACATCATCCCCAAGCCCGAGGCCAGCCGGACCATGCTGGCCATATTCGACAGCCTTGAGAATGGAGGCCAGGCGGTCTCCGCTATCATCAGCGCCGGCATCGCGCCCGGGGCGCTCGAGCTGCTCGACCAGAAAATGTGCTGGGTCATCGAGCAGAGCGTGAAGGCCGGCTATCCCACCGATGCCGAAGGCGTGCTGCTCATCGAAGTGGCCGGCTTCCGCGACAGTCTGGATAAGCAGGTAAAGGACATCGAGGAGATATGCCACCGTAACAAGGTGCGCGAGTTGCGCATCGCCAGGGACAGCGCGGAACGGGATGCCCTGTGGAAGGGCCGCCGCGGCGCCTTCGGAGCGGTGGCGCGCATCTGCCCTCCCTATTCCGTGTGCGATGGCACCGTGCCCAGGGATAAGCTGGCCCAGGCGCTGCAAAGGGTGGGTGAAATCGCCCGGAAGCATAACGTGCTAATCGCTAACGTGGCCCACGCCGGAGACGGCAACCTGCACCCGCTGATTCTGTTCGATGCCAGCAAGCCGGAAGAAAAACTGGCCGCCAAGAAAGCCGGAGACGAGGTGCTCAGCACCTGCATCGCTTTCGGCGGCACCATTACCGGTGAGCACGGCATCGGCCTGGAGAAGCTGGACTCAATGCCCCATATGTTCGACCCGGCCGATATCAATGCCATGCGCCGGGTGAAGCTGGTGTTCGACCCTGATGACGTCCTGAACCCCGGCAAGATATTGCCCCAGGAGAAAGCCGAGGCCTGCACTGATGACCATAACCATGTCAAAACAGGACTTCCACCAGAGCCTGGCGCGGATAGTCGCCCCCCGCCAGGTCAAGACCGATAATCTGACTATCGCGCAGTACACCATCGACGGTCAAAGCCCCGACGCGGTGGTCTTTGCCTCCAGCACCGAGCAGGTGGCCCAGGTGGTGCGGGCAGCCAATCAGGCCCGGTCCCGCATCGCGCCATGGGGCAACGGCACCCGCCAGCAGATGGGCACCTGCCTCGCCGAGGTGGATACCGTTCTCTGCCTGAATACCATGAACCGCGTGACCGAACTCGACGCCGGCAATTTCACCGCTCAGGTGGAAGCGGGACTATCCGGCAACGAACTGCAAAAGCAGCTGGCGGAACACAATCTCTTCTTTCCCCTCATTCCCGCCCGCTCCGGAAACGGCACCATCGGCGGGCACATCGCCACCAACAGCAGCGGGTCGGCCAGGATACTCTACGGCAACCTGCGCGACCTCGTCCTGGGAGTCACCGTGGTCACCCCCACCGGAGACATCGTCCATACCGGCGGCAAGACCATGAAGAATGTGGCCGGCCTGGACCTGTGCAAGATGTTCACCGGCTCCTGGGGCACGCTGGGAGTGATTACCGGAGCGGTGCTCAGACTGTACCCCATACCGGAAGTTATGAAAGGGTTCTGCAGCACCTTTTCCGGATATGAGGACGCCTTCCGGATGATAGGCCGGGTCCTGGATTCGCCGCTGACGCCTGCCGCCATCGAGCTTTTCGATGCCGAGGCCGGGCGCCACCTGGAGGTGGCAACCGGCGCGAAGCTGAACGGAGATGACGTGCTATTGCTCATCACCGCGGAGGGCACTTCCGGAGACGTGGCGCGGCACCAGAAAGACATAACCGGACTTGCCGGAACGCACGGGGCAAAGCACACGGCAGTCCTAGAGACAGAACAGGTGGCACAGGTCTGGAAGGCATATCACAGCATCCACCACGCCATGCCGGGCAGCCACTCCTCCATGCTGCAGGGCAAAGCCTCGGTGCCCATCAGCCGGCTGGGGGATATGTTCCGTGAAGTGAAGCAGACCGGCGCCGGCTACAACGTCCAGACCGGCATCACCGCACACGCCGGTTCCGGCATTCTGTATCCGTACATCGCCGCGGGCGAAGACCAGGCCATCGGCATTGTCGATGAGCTGAAGCGGGCGGCGGCTGCCCTTGGCGGGTACTTCATGGTGGAAGCGGCGCCGCTTCAGATAAGAAAACGGCTGGACATTATGCCGCTGCGCAATGACTACCCGCTGATGAAACGATTGAAGACCGAGCTCGACCCGCATAACATACTGAATCCGGGCCGGCTGGTGGGAGGACTGTACTAGGATGTCAACGGTGGCTGAGGAAATCGCGGAAACCCTGCAGAGATGCAACAAGTGCGGGCTGTGCCTCGCCGGCTGCCCTATCTATAAAATCACCGGCATAGAGTGGACCAACGCCCGGGGGCGCATCGCCCTGGTACGCAGCGCCCTGCTGGACAAACGGGTTGACCTTGATGACTTGAAGGAACCCATCTTCAACTGCCTCACCTGCAACGGTTGCACCGAGCATTGCCCGGCGGGAGTGCCCACCGGGGAGATTATTTTCCGGGCCAGGGAAGAGGTGCTCAAGCAGCATGGGGACTCCCGGCTGCAGCGGTTCCTCTTTCAGAAAGTCCTTTCCAGCCCGTCACTGCTGCACAGGGCATCCCGCCTGCTCAGGCTGGCCGATGTCACCGACTTGCGCTCGCTGGCCAGAAAAACCGGACTGACAAGACTCATCGGCGACGCCGGCAGAGCGGAGGCGATGGTGCCGAAGGTCCCCTCCAGCGAAGGTCTGGAGGCCATCAAGCGCCTGCCCGCGAAAATCGAGAACCCCAAACAGCAGGTGGCCTACTTTGTGGGCTGCTACGCGCCCAACTTCGCCCCGGAGAGGGCAGCGGCCACCATCCGCGTGCTGAACCGGAACAAGATCCAGGTCAGCGTGCCGGACTTTGCCTGCTGCGGACTGCCCACCGCCGGCTACGGGGATATGGACTCGGCGCGGGCCCTGGCCCGGAGAAACATCGAGACCGCGGCCGCGCTCAAGGTGGATGCCATAGTCACTCCCTGCGCCAGCTGCAGCTCTTTCCTGAAAGACTACGCCAGGCTGCTGGAGAGCGACCCGGAGTGGGCGGAGAAGGCCAGGCAGTTCGCCGCCAGCGTCAAGGACATCAGCGAATACCTGGTGGCCACCGGCCTGGACAAAGATATGGGCGAGCTCAACCTGAAAGTAACCTACCACGACCCCTGTCATCTGGCGCACTACCAGAAAATCAAGGAGCAGCCGCGCGCTCTGCTGAAAAGCATACCCGGCGTGCAGTTCGTGGAGATGAGCGAAGCCGATATGTGCTGCGGCGCCGCCGGGAGCTATGCTTTCAAGAACTATGACCTTTCCCGGCAGGTCCTGGAGCGCAAGATGGCCAATGTGGCCAGGACCAGGGCCGATGTTCTGGTGTCCAGCTGCCCGGCCTGCGTTATGCAGCTCGCCTGCGGCGCGGCCCGGGAAAAGCTGCCGGTGCGCGTGCTGGAAATCGTGGAACTGCTCGACCAGGCCTATCAAAAAGCCGAAGACGGCAAATGACAGCCGGCCCATTTTGCGGGGAAGTAGCACCGTGAAAATCGTCATCGCCCCACAGGGATTCAAAGGAAACCTGACCGCCCTGGAGGTGGCCAGGGCCATCGAAGCCGGGGTGAAGCGCATCCTGCCCGATGCCCGGACCGTGCTCAAGCCTATGGCCGACGGCGGTGAGGGAACGGTGCAGGCGCTGGTGGATGCCACCGGCGGCGAGTTCGTGGATACGGAGGTAACCGGTCCGCTGGGAGACCGGGTCAACGCCCGCTGGGGAATCCTGAGCGACCGTACTACCGCGGTCATCGAGATGGCCGCCGCTTCCGGACTGCCGCTGGTGCCGCGGCAAAAGCTCAACCCGCTCCTAACCACCACCTACGGCACCGGCGAGCTCATCCGGGCAGCGCTGGACCGCGGCTGCCGCAAGCTTATCATCGGCATCGGGGGCAGTGCCACCAATGATGGCGGCGCGGGCATGGCCCAGGCACTGGGCGCAAGATTTCTGGATGCGGAAGGCAAAGACCTCCCCTTCGGTGGGGCGGCGCTGGCCAGGCTGGAGCGCATCGACGTTTCCGGCATGGACCCCAGGCTGGACGGGTTCGATGTTACGCTGGCTTCCGATGTCAACAATCCGCTTTGCGGTCCGCGCGGCGCCTCGGCCATCTACGGCCCGCAGAAGGGCGCCACCCAGGAAATGGTGCAACAGCTGGACAGCGCCCTCGCCCACTACGCCGAGGTTATCGAGAGGGACCTAGGCGTAAATCTTAAAGATGTGCCTGGAGCAGGCGCCGCCGGCGGGCTGGGAATGGGACTGATGGTCTTCCTGAAAGCCAGAATGGTGCCAGGCATAGACGTGGTTATCCGGGCCACCAACCTGGCCAGAGAGCTGGAAGGCGCCAGCCTGGTCTTCACTGCCGAGGGCCGGATAGATTGCCAGTCCGCTATGGGCAAGGTGCCCACGGGGGTGGCTATGAAAGCCAAGGAGTTCGGCGTGCCGGTCATCGCCCTGGCCGGGGAAGTAGCCGATGACTGCCGCGTGGTCTATGACCAGGGGATAGACGCCGTGGTCAGCATTGCCCCGGGGCCGATAAGCCTGGAGCAGTCCATGAAGGACGCCGAGAGGTTGGTCAGCAACGCCGCCGAGTGCGCCATGCGGCTGTTCGTGTGCCGGAAGTGATGTGAGGGGCTGGAAGGACATCTCCAGGACTGGTTTGCAGCGGCAACGCACATTTAGTAAAATGTGATAGCTTCAGAAAGAAAGTCCTGGGATGATCAATCTTCCGGTCCTGGTGCTGAACCAGAGGTACGAGCCACTGACCATCTGCCGTGCCAAGCGCGCCGTGGTACTGGTCTACTTGGGCAAAGCCGAGATGCTGGAGAACGGCATCGGCTTCGTTCATTCCGCCGCGCATACTTTTCCCCTGCCCTCGGTCATCCGCCTGGCCTGCATGGTGAAGCGTCCCTACCGCAAGCGCAGGATGTCCCGCTATGAGATATTCAACCGTGACCGCTATACCTGCCAGTACTGCGGCCAGGTAACAAGACAGCTTACCCTGGACCACGTCATTCCCCGCTTCCGGGGAGGCCAGCATACCTGGGAGAACGTGGTGAGCGCCTGCGTGCCGTGCAACCGCCGCAAGGCCGGACGTACCCCGCAAGAGGCCAATATGAAGCTTATCTCCAGTCCAGCCTACCCCGGCGACGGGCCTTTCTTCAGCGTCCCCTACCACTACCGGCAGAGCCGGGCAGAATGGCAGAAATACTTGCCCGCCAGCCGCCGGGAGCAGGTTCAGTAGGAAACGTCTGTCAGCGGCAGCTCAACCACGGCCTCGGTCTCCAGCTCCACCGTTACCGTCTCCTTCACGGGGTTGGTACCCACCACTCTGGCATCGCCGGCCGGAGTGGATACCTGCTGTCCCACGCGGGGCATCTTTTCCTTCATTGCCCGGTATTGCTCGTTTTCGTAGCCCAGGCAGCACATCAGGCGCCCGCAGATGCCTGATATCTTGACCGGGTTCAGGGGCAGGTCCTGATCCTTGGCCATCCGTATGGACACCGGCTCAAAATCGGTGATGAAACTCATACAGCACAGGGGCCGGCCGCACCGCCCGAAACCGCCCAGCAGTTTGGTCTCGTCGCGGGAGCCCACCTGGCGCAGCTCCAGCCTGACCTTGAACTGCCTGGTCAGCCGGCGCACCAGCTCCCGAAAGTCCACCCGCTGCTCGGCGCTGAAGAGAACGGTAAGACGGCTGCCATCCAGATTGTACTCCGCCGAAAGCAGCTTCATAGGTAACTGCAATTCCGCCACCATTTTGCCGCACTCGATGAGCACCTCTTCCGCTTTCTGTTCCAGCTCCCGCGCTCGTTCTATATCTTCGAGCGCCGCCTTCCGCAGCACCGGTTTGAGCGTTTCATTGATTTCGCTGGCCAGCACCTGTCGCGGCGCAATCACCACCTTTCCCAGCTCGAGTCCCTTGCTCGTCTCCACGATTACCTGCTCGTTTACCTGCAACTCCAGGTCGCCGGGGTCAAAATAGTAGACTTTCCCCGCCCTCCTGAACCTTATACCCACAACCTTATCCGCCATCTTTCACCATCACCTTCGTTCCGTGTTCTTTTTGCGGTATGTCCAGCATCAGCACTTCCAGCGCCAGCCTGGCATTGACGTTCTGCCGGAGCTGTTCACCGGCGGCCTGAATGCTGTTTATGTACTCTCTTATCTGTTGAAGCGAATAGCCTCCAGCCATCTGTCCCAGTATATCCAGCCTGTCCGCATTGGTGACTATTTCCTGGCAACCCACCTTGACCAGTAGCAGGTCGCGCCACCAGTCCAGCCACAGGTCGAGCACCTGCTGGACGGCAGCCCGGCTCTGGGAAAACAGGGAAGCCAGCTGCGCCGCACAGGCAAAGCGTTCCTCCTCTCCATCCGCTCCCATCACCCGGAGCATCTGCTCCAGCCTCTCTTCTCTCTGCTGCAGCGGCCGCTCATCCGAGGCAGCGCTGATTGCCCAGCCCGGGCAACCGTGCGACAGCCTGGCCAGAATCCCGGCCTTCCCTTTCTCCACCCCACACCGCTCTGCCAGCACCTCCTGTACCTTGCCCGCCGCCAGCGGGGCCAGCTCCAGCTTCTGGCACCGCGAGACTACCGTCCCCGGCAGAGCAGCCTCACTGGAAGTCAGCAGCAGGAAGACAACCCTGTCCGCCGGCTCCTCCAGCGTCTTGAGAAAGCAGTTGGCCGCTTCGATGGAGAGCAGCTCAGCCAATTCTATGATGAATACCTTGCATTTTCCCTCGAAAGGCGGCAGGCTGGCCGCGTGCTGCATCTCCCGTATCTGCTCGATGCTTATCAGCTTGGCCTCTCCGCCTTCCTTCTGACCCAGGCCGATTACCTGGACATCGGGATGGTTCCCGGCAGCGGTCTTCCGGCAGGCCTGACATTCGCCGCAGGGGCGTTCCGCAGCCTCACAGTTGAGCGCCCGGGCCAGGTCCACGGCCAGCGTCATCTTGCCCACGTGCGGCGGCCCCACAATAAGATAGGCATGGCCGACCGTACCCGTGTCCAGCGAACGCCGGAGCAGGGCAACCGCCCTCTCCTGTCCCACAAACTGCCACATACGTCCTCTCAGACCAGGTCGAGCCCGGTCAAATCGTCAAAGGTCTCCCGCCGCCGTACCAGCCCGGCCTTGCCCTCGCGCACCATCACCACGGCCGGCTTCAGGGAGGCGTTGTAATTGCTGCCCATCGCCAGGCAATAAGCGCCGCAGTCCGGCACCGCGATAACATCGCCGGGCGCAATCTCCGGCAAATCGATGTCCCTGATGAGCACATCGCCTGACTCACAGTACCTGCCGGCCAGAGACACCTTTCTGGTTTTCTCCGCTGCCGCCCGGTTTGCCACCAGCGCCTCGTACTGCGCGCCGTACAGCGCGGGCCGGATGTTGTCCGCCATGCCACCGTCCACGGACACGTACCGCCTGACGCCCGGTATATCCTTGCCCGCTCCGGCGCGGTACAGCGCCACCCCTGCCTGCCCCACGATGGCCCTCCCCGGTTCCACCACCAGCCGGGGCGGTTCCAGCTTCAACTTCCGGCAGTTCCGCTCGACTGCGGAGGCTATCGCTTCAGCATAGGCGGAGACCGGAGGCGCCGGCGAGTCCACAGTATATTGCACGGCGAAGCCTCCGCCCACGTCCAGTTCCCGCAGCTCAAAACGGTGGCTCGCCTTCAATTTCGCCGCCAGCTCCAGGATTATGCCGATGGCCTCCACGTAGGGTTCCAGCTCGAAAATCTGCGAGCCGAGATGGAAATGCAGGCCTCTCAAATTGAGGTGAGAGGCAACCATGGCTCCAGATACCGCCCTTGCGGCATCGGACAGCGGAAAGCCGAACTTGCTGTCCACTATTCCGGTGCTGATATGGCGGTGGGTATGCGGGTCCACCCCCGGCGTCAGCCGGAGCAGAACATCCGTTTTACGGCCGTTTCCGGCGGCCATCTCCGCCAGCATATCCAGCTCATGGAAATTATCGATGACAATGCGCCCCACCCCCCATTCCAGGGCCATCCCCAGCTCTTCACGGGACTTGTTGTTGCCGTGAAAATAAACCTCTTGCATGGGAAAATCCACGGAACGGGCGATGCTCAGCTCCCCGCCGGAAACCACATCCAGCCCCAGCCCTTCTTCCTTCAGCAGGAACGCCAGCGCCCGGTTCAGGAAGGCCTTGCCCGCGTAGGTCACAGCCGCCGCCGGATAGTGCCTGCCGAACTCCGTCCTGAACTCCGCGCACCTGGCGCGCAGCGTAGTCTCGTCGAAAACGTACAAAGGTGTACCGAATTCCTCCGCCAGCGCAACCGCGTCGCAACCCCCGATGCTGAGGTGTCCCTGCGAGTTGAGCTCGGCGGTCAGCGGAAAAAGACCCAGTCTGGATACGTTTTGCGCGGTCAATTTTTGCCTCCCAGTGTAATGTTAGCAGCGCCCCAAGGTGAAGTCAATCGAGAACAGATTTGCCATAGCTCGCCCGGCTGTGCCATAATTTTATGCCGAAAGGTCTGAATCTGGATTATGGATGTTATCAAAGAGGCAATAGCTCAGGGACAGAAGACGTTAGGCGAATACGAAGCCAAGAAGTTCTGCGCCGGCTTCGGCATTCCGGTGTGCCGCGAGACGGTAGCTTATGACGCCGATTCCGCCGCGGAGACAGCCTGCCGCACGGGATTTCCGGTGGCGCTGAAAGTCTCCGGCAGTAATCTGCTGCACAAGACGGAGGTGGGGGGCATCGCCCTGAACCTGGCAGACCGGCAGGCCGTCAGGAAAGAAGCGGAGCGCCTGCTTGCCATTCCGGGCGCCGAGGCTGTGCTGGTGCAGGAGATGGTGAGGGGCGAGCGGGAGATGGTCTGCGGGCTGGTCAGGGACGTCCATTTCGGGCCCTGCGTTATGTTCGGCCTGGGCGGCATTATGACCGAGGTTTTCCGGGACATCGTCTTCAGGGTGGCCCCGCTGGCCGCCGCGGATGCCCGACAGATGGTGCGGGAAATCCGGCACGACAAGCTGCTGGCGCCCTTCCGCGGCGAGGCCGCGGCCGACCTTGAAGCGCTGTCCGGAATTCTGGTCGCCCTCGGTGAAATCGGGACGAAGTATCACGAAATACAGTCCATCGATATCAACCCGCTGAAAATCAGGCCCGACGGCGCGCCGGTGGCGGTGGACGCCCTGATTACCCTCGCCGGCGCGGAGGAGAAGCCCGCTCGCCGCAGTAGAGAAGGCACCAGAGACCTCACGCGCTTCTTCGAACCCCGCAGCATGGCTGTTATCGGAGCCTCAGCCACGCCCGGCAAAGCGGGTTATACCGTGATGCGCAACATCCTGGACAACGGCTATGAGGGCAGGATTTACCCGGTAAATCCCAGAGGCGGCGAGATAATGGGCGTTCCCGCTTATTT